>JBQTHU010000118.1:0-54021 GCA_052389535.1 Betaproteobacteria bacterium
TCTCCATCACGTAGCTGCCGAACGGGCGCTGGAAGGTGAACGGCTTGCCCTTGAACAGCACGTCGTAAAAGCCCCAGCGCTTCGCGCTCAACGCGGCCGGATAGCCCATCTCCCCTTTCACCGCCATCACCGCGAGGCGCACACCACGGCTCGCGGCATCGCCTGCGGCCCAGGATTTGCGCGAGCCGGTATTGGGCTTGCGGCGGAAGGCGGCAAGCGCATGCCCGTCGAGCCAGGCGTTGGACACGGCGTTGATGATCTCCTCGCGTGTGGCGCCGAGCATGCGCGCGACCACGGCAGTCACCGCGATCTTGACCAGTATCGTGTGATCGAGCCCAACACCGCCGAAACTGTTCTCGATGGCGAGCCCGCCCATCACCTCGTAGGCCCTGATCCCCGCCTCCAGCACGTCACGCACGACGAGCGGCTCCTTGCGCTGCGCGACGCGCGTCCGTGCAAGCCAGTCGGCCACCGGCACGATGCCACCATAGGTATCGGAGGGGTGGATGACCGTCTCGCCGTAGAAGGCGTCGTTGAAGTCGAGCCAGCGGAAAAGCGCGCCGGTGTTGAGCGCGGCACGCTCGGGATCCAGTACGTAGCTCGTGCCCGGCACGCGCGCGCCATTGGGGACTTGAGTGCCCGCCACAACCGGCCCAAGAAGCTTGGTGCAGGCGGGATACGACAGCGCCTCGAATCCGCAACCCAGCGTATCGATCAGCGTGAGCCGCGCCGTTTCCCAGGCGAGTTTGCTCTTGATCTTGTATCCGCCCACGTAATCGGCGATCTGGACGAGCACTTTGTCGGGTGCGGGACGAACGTTCGATCGGGACGCCATGGGATTCTTTATATCGTAAGTTTTGGAGGAGGATTTTCGCCCGGCATTATAGGCCAGTACGTAAAAAGCGCTCCCGCATGGGAGCGCCGAATATGTTCAGCAGGGCGCTTTACTCGACGGTGATGTTGCCCGCCTTGATGATCTTCGCGTAACGGGCGATTTCGCGCTTGAAGTTCGCTTCCAGTTCCGCGGGAGAGCTCGCCACCGGATCGAGGGCCTCGCGCGCCATGAACTGCTGCAGCTCGGGCGTCTTGAGGGCCTTGGCGATTTCGCCGTTGAGCCGGTCGATGATCGGCTTCGGCGTGCCGGCCGGGAAGAACATCGCGTACCAGTTGTCCGACTCGAATTCCTTGAACACCGAGTTCATGGTCGGCAAATCGGGGAAAGCCGACGATTTCTTCGCCGTCGTGACCGCAAGTCCCCGCACTTTCCCGGCCTTGATCTGTGTCGAGGCGACGGGCCCGGTCGCGAACAGCAGATCCGTTTCACCCCCCACGAGCGCCGCCATCGCCGGACCGCCGCCTTTGTACGGGATGTGCGCGAGCTTGAGCCCCGCCATCTGGTTGAGCATCTCGATCGACAGGTGGCTGGTGGTGCCGGCGCCGTTCGATCCACCGTTCATCTTGCCGGACTTTTTCGCGATCGCCACCAGTTCCTTCACCGATTTCGCCGGCACGCTGGGATGCACCACCATCACCAGCGGCGTGGACGAAATCCAGCTCACCGGCGCGAGATCCTTCAGCGGGTCGAACTTGATGCGCTTGGCATAGAGCGTCACGTTCACGGAAAGCGAAGCAGTCGTGAACAGGATGGTGTGGCCGTCGGGCGGAGACTGCACAGCCAGCTCGGCGCCGATCAGCCCGCCGGCGCCCGCCCGGTTATCGATGAGAAATTGCTGCTTCAGCGATTCGTTGAAGAACTTGCCGAGCAGGCGTGCCTGGATGTCGGTGCCGCCGCCGGCGCCGAAGGGAACGATGATTCTGACCGGCTTGGTAGGCCAGGCCTGCGCCATGGCCGATCCCGCGGTGAACGCGCCCGCCACGGCCGATACCGCCAGTGCTAATTTAAAGCTCAACGACATGATGCCCTCATGGTTTGTTGACGATCGTGCTGCCCGGACGGCAGCACGGGTTGGACACTACCCCCGATATATCGGTTCAGGCTGCGTGAAGTACGCGTGCAGGATGTGATAGACCGTGAGGTAGTTGATCTGCTGAAAGCTCGCGTGCGAGATGCCGGCCATGACCGAGAACTGCTTGTCGGGATTGGGCAGCCGCTTGAAGAACCCGAGCAGATCGTCGAAGCCCGCTATGCCGTCGAACTGGCCGCGCATGATCAGGGTGGGCGCTTTGATCTTTTCGGGATCCACCACCGGCAGCTTCGAGCACATGTCGAGATAGGTACCCCTCGGCACCGAGTCGTCGAGCTTGAGGATGGCATCGGCAAACGCTTCGATCACCTTCTCTTCGGCGCAGCCGGGATGGTCGCGGTTGAAGATGCTGTGCACGAACGCGCGGTCGATCGGGCGGCGGTTCTGGCTCTGCCACTGCGCGAGCTTTTTGCGCCGCTCATCGAGCGTGGGGCTGCCCTCGCCGGTCCACACGAACGCATCGAGCGCGAGCCGCTGCACGCGATCCGGGTGGCGCTGCGCGAACAGCGCGGCGCGGAGCGCGCCGGACGAGATGCCGTACACCAGGAACTGCCTCACCCCGCGCGTCTTCATGATGTATTCCGTCGCCGCGGCGACGTCATCGGCGCCGTTCGCGATGTCGAAATTGATGTCGCGATGCTTGTCGGAACGGCCGTAGCCCTCCATGTCGAAACACCAGGTGTCGAAACCCAGTTGCGCAAAGTAATCCATCGCCGAGGAATGCGGACGTCCCGGCACCTGGAGATCGAAACTCGGCTGCGAGGCCATCGAGGAGCCGTGAACGAAGAGCACCGTGCCTTTCCTGCCGCCGGGCTGCCCCGTGTACTTTGCCCACAGAAAGAGCTTGATGTCGCCCTTCCGGGTCCAGTGCTCCTCGCCTCTGACGGCGACCGCTTGCGGCTGATCCATGGGAAACCTCGGGATGAAATGCGTGGTGGGAGAAAGGTCGGCAGTCTAAAATACGACCCTCGCAACGTCAACGAAACACCCGCGCCGGCGAGCGGGACAGCGCAATTCCACGAGAGAGGGCCGCATGGATTTCAGCATCAGCAGCGAGCAGCGTGCTTTCGTCGAAACCGTGCGCAGGGTATGCCAGAAGGAATTCGCACCGCGCGCGATCAAGTATCTCGACGGCACGTGGCCGGCCGAGAACATGCAGCGGCTCGCGGAGATCGGCGTGCTGGGCATGGCGGTGCCGCAGAAGTACGGCGGCTCCGGTCTCGGCATACTCGACACCGTGCTGGTGCTCGAGGAAATCGGCAAGGCTTGTTATGTCACCGCCATGGCCGCGCTCGGTGAACTCGGCGTGCAGACGCGCATCATTTCGACCTACGCGCCGGAGAACATCAAGCAGCGGATTCTGCCGCGCGTCGCCACCGGTGAGGCGTTTCTTGCCATCTGCATGACGGAACCCGATGCCGGAACGGACGTTCCCAACTACCGCACCAACTGCGAGATCAAAGGCGATCGCGTCATGCTGAAGGGCGTGAAGACGCTCATCAGCCGCGCCGACATCGCGGAGATGTTCGTGGTTTTCACGCGCGTGAACGGCGTGCCCGGTGCCGCCGGCATAGGCTGCGTGCTGGTGCCCGGCGGCGTGAAAGGCCTTTCCGCCAAGGCGAGCTTCCACACCATGGGCGGCGAGTATCTCTCGGAGGTCGTGTTCGACGAAGTCGAGCTGCCGCTCGAGAACCTGGTGATCCGCGACAACGGCATGAAGCGGCTGCTGTCCGCGTTCAACACCCAGCGCTGCCTCAATCCGGCAATCTGCCTCGGTCTCGCCGAGGGTGCGCTCGAGGAGGCGGTGCGCTACATGCGCGAGCGCTCGGCGTTCGGCCACAAGATCGGCGATTTCCAGGGACTGCGCTGGAAAGTCGCCGACATGTACATCCAGATCGAGGCCGCGCGCGGGTTGCTCTATCGCGCGGCGGTGAGCGGCGGTGAGTTTCCCGATCCGACGCTCGCGGCAATGGCGAAGATCTACACCAACGAGATGAGCATCCGCGTGACCTCCGAGGCGATCCAGATCCACGGCGGCTACGGGTTCACCGACGAGTTCGCCGTCTCGCGATTTTTCCGCGGCACGCGCTACGGCAGTCTCGGCGGCGGCACCACCGAGACGCTGCGCAACATGGTCGGGCGCAAGCTCGTGGAGCAGATGGATCTCGCGACCGGCGTATTCGGCCTGAGCGAACTGTAGCGGCGTGTACCTCCTCGAACACGACGCGAAGACGCTGCTCGCCGCACGCGGCGTTCCGGTCCCTCCGGGAGTGCTCGTTCACGGGACTGCGGATCGTTCCACGCTGCCGCCCGGACCGTGGGTGGTGAAGGCACAGGTTCCGGTCGGCGGACGTGGCAAGGCGGGCGGCATACGCATCGCCGCCGCGCTGGAAGAAGTGCGCGCTTCGATCGACGGCATCCTGCAATTGAAGATCGGCGGACGGGCGGTCACGGCATGCCGCATCGAGCAGGCCCTCCGCGATGCGAGCGAAGCTTATCTCGGCATCATGCTCGACGCGCAGAATGCCGGCGTGCGCGTGCTGCTCGCGCCGCGCGGCGGCATGGACATCGAAGCCATGGCGGCTGAACCGGGATTGCTCCGCAGCGCATCATGCGATCCCAATGAGGCGGCCATCGCCGCTGCCGTCGCGGCGCTTGCACAAAACTTGTCTCCGCCGATCGGGACGGCGCTGGCAGCGGCGGGCCGCTCCCTCAGTGGAGCGTTCATGGGCTACGAATGCACGCTGCTGGAAATAAATCCGCTGTTCGTCCTGCCGGACGGCAGCTGGATCGCCGGCGACGCGAAGATGATCACCGACGACAGTGCGCTTCCGCGACAGCGCGCGGTCTCCGAGTTGCTCGAGCATCGCGCGTCCGCCTATCCCGAGGCGCATCTCAAGCTGCACTACGGCTGCGACTACGTTGTGGTCGATGCCGATGGCGAAATCGGTCTTCTCACCACGGGGGCCGGCCTGTCCATGATGCTGATCGATGAACTGCGCGAAGCGGGACTGCGGCCCTACAACTTCCTCGACGTGCGCACCGGCGGCCTGCGCGGCGACCCGTCGCGGCTGGTGCACGTCCTGTCGTGGATCGCGCAGGGCAGGAACGTGAAAATCGTGCTGGTAAACATCTTCGCCGGCATCACCGATCTCGGGGAATTTGCGCGCCTGCTGCTCGCGGCGCTCCGGTCCGTGCCGCAATTAAAAGTCCCCGTCGTGGCGCGCCTGGCAGGCAATGGCATCGAGGCGGCAGGGGCGCAGCTTGCCGCGGCGGGCATACCGGCGACGACGGAACTCGCTGCCGCCGTCGCCAGTGTGCGCGCACATCTCGACGGAGCGCGGAAGTGATCCCGCTCGCAGTGGATCGCACCACGCCCGTGCTGGTGCAGGGCATCACCGGCCGCACCGGACGCCAGCACGCGCGCCTGATGCGGCGCTCCGGCACCTGCATCGTCGGTGGAGTGTCGCCGGCATCCGATGCGCAAGAAGTGGACGGCGTCCCGGTGTTCCCCTCATGCCGCGATGCGGTTGCCGCGACCGGCGCCGCTGCGAGCGTGCTTTTCGTCGGCGCCATGCAACTGCTCGGCGCGATGCGCGAAGCGGTCGAGTCGGGCATCCGGTTGATCGTGACGCCCACGGAAGGCATGCCGGTGCACGATGCGCTCGAAGCGCTGCGGCTCACGCGCGCTGCAGGCGCCACATGGGTCGGCGCTTCGACGCCCGGCATGGCGGTGCCCGGTGAGGCCAAGCTCGGCTTCCTGCCGGACAGCTCGCTCATGCCCGGTCCGCTCGGCATCGCGTCCAAAAGCGGCACGCTGTCGTACGAGGCCGGATACCGTCTCGTGCAGGCGGGAATCGGCCAGTCGGTATGGGTCGGCGTGGGCGGCGATCCGGTGAAAGGCACGCGCTTCGCGGAACTGGTGCCGTTCTATGCCGGCCATGCGCCTACGCGTGCTGTGCTGATCATCGGAGAGATCGGCGGCAACGAAGAGGAAGAATTTGCGCAGGCGCTGATCGAGCAGCGCTTTCCCAAGCCGGTGTTTGCGCTGATCGCAGGGAGAAGCTCGCCGCAGGGCGTCACCATGGGCCACGCCGGCGCGCTGGTGCACGGCCGCCATGGCAGTTATACAGCGAAGAAATCGGCGTTGAAAGCGGCGGGGGTGACGGTATTCGGCGCGCTGGACGAGATGGTTGCCGGAATTCTCGCCTGGCACGATCAACTGCGTTGACGGGGCGGTCAGTACACCGGTTTCGGCCGCAGGTATTTCTCGCGGTCCAACGACTTGACCGTGTAGTTCTGAATGCGGTTGCCCTTCAGCACATCGACGATGATTTCCGCGCCGGCCTCGCCGCTCTTCCACAGCTTGGTGTAGAAGTCGGCCTGCCCCTTGATCTCCTGACCCTGGATGCCGACGATGATGTCGCCCGCCTTGAGGCCGGCATCCTCGGCCGGGCCCTCGGGCGATACGCGGGTGACGATGAGATTGCCCTGCACCTCCTGCGTGTTGATGCCGATCCACGGGCGCGTCCTGGCTGTGGATCTGCCGTTCGCGATGAAGTCCCCGAGCACGGGTTTCAGCACGTCGATCGGGACGAACATGTTGCCCGGCACGTTGGTGCGCTTGCCCATCGCGTCGCCCACCACGAGTGAACCGATGCCCAGCAGTTTTCCTTGACGGTTCAGCAGCGCCGCGCCCTGCCAGTTCACCGTCGCCGGTGCGGTATAGATCGCCTCGTCGAGCAGATATTCCCAGTAGCCCACGAACTGGCGCTTGGAGACGATGTACGCGGGCGCGACGCCATCGAAGCCCACGATCAGCACCAGTTCGCGTTCCGCAGCAGCCGACGACTCGCCGAAATCCACCGGTTTGATCGGCAGCGGGGTGAGCGCCCTGACGAGACCGAGCCCGGTTGCATAGTCATTGGCGATCACCGTGGCCGGAAATACCCTGCCGTCCGTGGTGGACAGCTCGACCTTTTCCGCTTCGGTGATGAGATAGCCGATCGTCATCACCAGCCCCTTGGAGTCGATCACCACGCCCGTGCCCTCGCGTTGCTGGCCCAGCGTGGTGGAGCTGCGCGCATTGGCAACCGCGGTGCTGCGCACCTTCACCACCGAGAGCGCGTCCACCGTGATCTGCGGCGGCTGGGCCGCGGGCGGCGTCGCTTCAGACGCCTGTGTTGGCATGGCCTGCACCAGCACAGCGAGCGCCACAGCCGCAAGCGAACTCAGTGCACGGCGGTATCGCGCCGGAGCGGAAGGTGCTGAGTGTTCTGGCATGAACCAATCCTTTTCAAGAGCCGCGAAAGAAGCACTGCGCTGCTTCCGTCAGCTATCCGACATATCCACTATGCTACGACGATTTCGTACGCCTTTAAACAGGGTTACAGCACGCCCGGTCGCTGCTGATCGGTAGGTCCGACCCGGCCGGCTGGGGGAAGATGTCGTGTACTTCCCGGCGGCAAGAAGACGTTGAATTGGCGCTACAATTGCGCCTCGCGCGCGTAACACGCGCTTCCTACGACGATATTCACCGGAGGCAGCTTGGAACTGGGACTGAAGGGCAAGGTCGCCGTCGTCACCGGCGGCAGCGAAGGCATCGGCGCGGCCACGGCGCTGCGGCTTGCGCTCGAAGGCGCGAAAGTGGCAATTTGCGCCCGGCGGCGCGAACCGCTGGAAAAAGTGGCCGCTGATATCCGCGCGAAAGGCGGCGAGGCGTTTGCGCAGCCGACCGACATGAGCAACGCGACGGAAGTCGAGCGCTTCATCAGGGCCGTGGTCGATTGCTACGGCCGGATCGACATACTCGTCAATAACGCGGGCTCGTCCATACGCGGTCCGTTCCTCGAGGTGAAAGACGAAACCTGGCAGCAGGACCTCGACCTCAAGGTATACGGCGCGATACGTGCGAGCCGGCTCGTCATCCCGTACATGAAGAAACAGGGCGGCGGGCGCATCGTGAACATCTCCACTATTGCAGGCAAGCAGCCCGGTCCGGCGTCCGGCCCGACTTCGGTGTCGCGCGCGGCGGGGCTTGCGCTCACCAAGGCGCTGTCCAAGGAGTACGCTTCGGACAACATTCTGGTCAACGCCGTGTGCATCGGAAAGGTGCGATCGGGACAGCACGAACGCCGCATTGCGCGGGAGAAACTCGATCCCGCGGCGTACTACGCCCAGGTTTCCGAAGAAATTCCGATGGGGCGCGTCGGCGAACCGGGTGAGGTGGCGAACGTAATTGCGTTTCTGGTTTCGGATGCCGCGAGCTACGTCACCGGCAGCAGCATCCATCTCGACGGCGGCATGTCCGGCGTGATCTAGACGCGCGGCGCGCGCCCAATGATTCTCTTCGCGGCGCAGTCTGTGAAATAGACGTCTTCCCGGCGCAGGCCAGGATCCAGAAAACTCTGGATACCGATTTTCATCGGAATGACGACGGGGTGGGCGGTGCCGCTGGTCTGACTCGAACAGACGACCTGACGCTTACGAAGCGCCTGCTCTACCAGCTGAGCTACAGCGGCGTGCCGACGCCATTTTAACCCACCGCCGGTGCCCGCCGCATCCTGCGATACTCATCCCGTGCGCCTCAATCGATCCAGAACGATCCCGCCCTGCGCTGGATGTGCCAGTCGCCGGATGAGCCGCCGCGGCACATGCCGTAGCGGAAGGACGGGGGGAGGGTCGGCACGCTGAAGCGCAGATCGTAGAACCACGCGCACAGCGCTCCGGGGCCGCTCTGGACCGAATCCAACACGGGAAACAGGGCGAAACGGCGGAACGGCTCGAACTGCTCCTGGTTCCACGCTTCACGCGCAACCGACACATAAGCCGGATCGTCGCCGAAGCGTGGATGGCGCCGCCATTCCATCATCGATGCCGGGCGATACTCATGGAAAATCCTCAGCAACCGACTCGTCTCCTCAGGCGGGGAGCCGGTCTCACGCCGCCAAAGATTCACGTGCGCCTCGTGATATCCCTCGCTGTCCGACACGATCACCTTCCAGTTGGACGGCGCGAGCGGCTGAGGAAGCGCGTGGATCGCCGTGCCGTCGATTCGATGCTTTGCCAGGTATCCGCGTCCGAGATCGAGCGCGCGCGAATGAAGGTTCGCGAGCAATGCGACGTAGGCCAGTGCCAACATCAGTGAAACAACCGCTGCACGCCGGCTTTGCGGACGAATCGCCACCATGGCGAATCCACCGGCGAGCAGTGCGGTGAGATACGGGTCGATCACGAATGCAAGAGGAATGGAATAACGCTGTGCCGAAAACGGCGCGAACAGCGCCGTCCCGTAGGCGGTGATGAGGTCGCCTGCGATGTGGACTGCGATGCCGAGGAGAGTGACGCCGTAGAACGTCCGCCACGAGTACCGATCGCCGGACACGCACGAAAAGACGTGAGCCAGCGCCCAAGCCCATGCGGGCATCAGTACCAACGAATGGGTGATGCCCTGATGCCAGTTGAGGTAAGTGAGCGTATCGGCGAGCCGCAGCGCGAAATCGCAATCGGGAAACGCTGCTGCAGCAAAGCCCGCCGCGAGGCGCGCCTTGGGAGAAAGCGCACCGGGACGGGATGCGCCCGGCGCTGCAGCCCGCGCCAGCAGCGCGCCGCTCAAGGCATGCGTGAGCGTGTCCAACCCGCCGCCGGATCAGGAAGATGCCGCGGGACTGTCTCCGCGTTCTGCAGAAGCAGGCGAAACCGTGCCTTCGCCCGACGCCGCCCTGCCCCTCGCCCACACGGCGCGATCGAGCCGCTCCGCGAAACCGAGGCAGCCATCGAGAAAGCGCTCGGTGCGGATCGCGCCCGGTGAGGCGTCGTTCATCCAGTGGAAAAAAGTGGTGAGATAGATCGTGGTGAGGCCCGTCTCTTCCAGCGCGCGGCGCACGTAGGTCGCATCGCGCTGGGCCGCTTCGCGTATCCACTGCACCGTGCGACTTACGCGCATGAGCCCCGGAATCTGAATGTGGAGATGGCCGGGCTCCAGCTTGCCGTAGATCATCTGCCGCGTGACCTTGCGATGCGCCGCCAGTGCGCCGAGCCAGGTCATGATGAGCCGCCGTATCCGTTCGCGCGGCGTCAGCTCCGGAAATCCGGGTGCTTCCGCTTCCCGCAGCATCGCCGCATCAGCGCGGTCGAACCAGGCGTCCACGATGTCCTCCTTTTCGCGGAAATGCCGCCGTATGTCGTCGAGCGTGACGCCGAGCGCGGCGGCGACGTCATGCAGCCGCACGGCTTCCCACGCGCGTTCCTCGGCCAGCGCGATCGCCGCGTCTACGATACTGTCGGATTCGCTCGTTGACACGTCCGAGCCTGTTCGCGGGGGAGATTCAGCCTGCCGATCGGACGCGCACGATGATGTCGATGCCCTCCGTCACCATCCCCTGCGGAAGCTGGGGCAGCCCCGAGATGGCGATCCGGCCGGCGTCGATGTCGGTCAGCTCGCCGGTGTCGATGTTATAGAAGTGGTGATGCGGCATCGTGTTGGGGTCGTAAAAAACCTTGTTCGGGTCCACGATCACCTCGCGTATCAGCTTCTTGTCGAGGAACAGGTTGAGGGTGTTGTAGACCGTCGCCTTGGAGGTTTCGGAGTGGCGGTCATTGACGATCGCGAGAATCTGGTCGGCGGACAGGTGCTCGCCGCGGGAAAACAGCGCGTGCGCAATCTCGATCCGCTGGTGCGTGGGGTTGATCCCGTGCGCGCGCAGCAGATCGGCCATATTGTCGCGCGTATAGCGAGTGGTCTCCATAGCCATTTGATTCTAATTCAACATTTGGACTGTGTCTAATTCTGGCCTGGATGCCAGGAACGGCGTCCCCCGCCTCATATAGTTCCATCCGGCGCATCCGGCGACCCTCGAAGTTTTCCCGGCCCATGCCGCTGGCATGCCCCTGCATCCCGCAAACCGTTACTTTTTCACACCCGATGGGGTGATATGCGCCTGGACTATTACACTCGCATACCGATGCCCGCCGCTGGGCCGGCAGTTTCAACCTTTCGTCGGACATCGCTGGAGTTTCCAAGCCGCGTGGATATATCTTCTGCTGCCGAAAAGGGAGGAACATGAAAGCGAACAGGGGCATTACCCTCATCGAGCTGATGATAGTAGTTGCGGTCGTAGCCATTCTGGGCGCGGTCGCCTATCCGTCATACCAGTCGTACATCATCCGGGCCAATCGCTCGGCCGCCCAGCAGCTCATGCTGAAGATCGCGAGCCGCGAGGAGCAGTACCGGCTCGATGCGAAAACGTACACCGTTACCATAGGCGGCACCGCCGGCCTCAACATCGTCGAAGAAGGGTGGGACTGCACGAGCAACACCGCCCAGTGCACCAGCGCTCGATATACGATTACCGTCGCCCTTGATGCCGGCCCGCCGCCCGGCTACACCATCACAGCGACAGCGACGGGCCCTCAAGCAAGCGATGGCAACCTCACGATGAACGCGCTGGGCACCAAGACGCCGGCCGATAAGTGGAAAAAGTAACGGACTGCCTGCCATGCGATCGCTTTTCCACGTTAGCCCGCTGCCGATTGGCTACTCAAGACTGTGCCGCTCGCACGGCTTTACGCTGATCGAGGTGCTGTTCGCCATTGTCATACTCGGCGTTCTTTTGAGTCTCGCCGCACCTTCGATGCGAAATCTGGTGCTGGACCAGCGCGTCAAAACTGTCGTATCCGACATGCACGCCACCCTGATCTTTGCCCGCAGCGAGGCGATCAAGCGCAACCAGTACGTCGCCGTTTGCGCCATGAACAACGATGGCAGCGGCTGCCAGAACTCCACCGACTGGGCGCGGGGGTGGATCGTCTACCTCGACGCGGACGGAAACGGTATTCCGGGTGCGGTCTCCGACATCCTGAAGCGCCAGGATGCATTGCATGACGTCACGTTGACCGGCACCGGCACCAATATTACCTACCAGAAAGACGGCAGGTTGAGAGCTGCCGCGACCACCTTCGTGACGAGCTATGCGGGCAACAACGATATCACTGCGCGCTGCGTGAGGATGGACATCAGCGGCCGGCCCAACATCCAGGTCGACACGAACAAGAACTCAGCAGACGGCTGTCAGTAGCGCCCACGGGGGACCTGTATGAAACGCTCCAGTCAACATTCCAGGCAGTCAGGCTTCACGATGCTCGAGGTGTTGATCGCGCTCCTCATCATCGTGCTCGGCATGCTCGGTCTTGCGGGCATGCAGGTGCGCATGCAACAGGCCGAGTTCGAATCGTATCAGCGAACGCAGGCGCTCATCCTGCTCTATGACATGGTGGACCGGATCAATCTGAATCGAGAGACCGCGTCGTGCTTCGCTTTCACGACGGGAGCTGGAACGCCTTTTGTCGGCACCAGCGCCAACGCGCCTACCGGGTGTGCTGCGAGTACCTCGGGCAACAACACCATGGCCGATACGGCGATTTCGGAATGGGATGCCGCGCTCGAAGGCGCCGCCGAAGTAAAGGGCGGCGCTTCGGTGGGCGCCATCGTCGGCGCTCGCGGGTGCGTGAGCTACGACGGCGCGAGCGAACTGCTGGATTCAACGGCGGCGGTGATATCAGGCACGGGCATCTACACGGTCGCCGTCTCCTGGCAGGGCACAGTGGATACCGTGGCGCCCACCGTGGCGTGCGGCAACAACCAGTATGGCGCAGAAACGCTGCGCCGAACTGTTTCCACCACTTTCCGGCTGGCCCGATTGAACTAACGAGACTCGTATATGAAGAACCTGAATCGTTCGTACGTCCGGCAGCTCGGCCTGTCACTGGTCGAGCTGATGATCGCACTCACCATCGGGTTGCTGCTGCTCACCGGGTTGAGCCTCATTTTTGTCAATTCCAGCCAGGCCAACCGGGAACTTCAGAAAACCGCCGAGCAGATCGAGAACGGCCGCTACGCTTCGGAACTATTGAGCCAGGAATTGCGGCTCGCCGGGTTCTACGGGCATTTTCACGACCTGCCTGCCGCGCCCGTCGGCACGCCGGACCCCTGCCTGGTTCCGACCGGTGTCGCCGATCTCACGACGATGGAGGCAGCGCTGGCGCTCCCGGTTCAGGGCTTCCGCGCCGTAGATCTCGCCACACGCGCTGGTGTATCGGGTACGACCTGCGACGACAAAGGACTCCTGAGCAACGCCAATCTGCACCCCGGCTCGGACGTCCTGGTTATACGGCGCGCCAGCACCACCGTGGTCGCGACCACGGCGTCCACCGTATCGAACGACATCTATATACAGGGCACTGGCTCCCAGTCCGAACTGCAGATCGGTAATGGTGCGGTGCTGGGAACGAACAAGGCGAACGGTGACGCATCCACCTTGTTCACTCATACCGGCGTAGCGGCTCCGGTGCGCAAGTACAACGTCCACGTCTACTTCGTGGCGCCCTGCAGCGTTGGGAGCGGCACGACAACCGTCAATACCGAGACGATCAGCGGGGTGTGCACCGGCAGCGACGACAGCATTCCGACGCTGAAACGGCTGGAACTGCGCGAGTTTGGCGGTTCTACCGCGATGACCATCGTACCGCTGGTAGAAGGGATCGAGTACTTCAAGATCGAGTACGGGATAGATAGCACTCCCACGACAACCGATATCACAACGGGCCTGCCGGGCGATGCGACCGTGGACAGCTACACCACGGCGCCGGGCAACTGGACGCAGGTGATTGCTGCCAAGGTATTTGTGCTGGCCCGCAATACGTCCGCGACTGCCGGACATGTGGATAGCAAGAGTTACCTGCTTGGTACTGCGCCGGGGGTGGCCGGCACCAACCTGGTCTCCGCCACCAACGACAACTTCCGCCGCCACACCTATACCGCAGCGGTCCGCCTCATGAATACATCGGGACGCCGGGAGATACCATGAAAACGAACCTTCGTGGCTTTCAGCGCCAGCGCGGCGCAACACTCGTGATCGCGCTCATCATGCTCGTCGTACTCACGCTGTTCGCAGTCACAGGCTTCAACCTGTCCAGCGTGAATCTGAGGATCGCCGGCAATTACCAGGACCAGAAGTACCTGGAATCGCTGGCCCAGCAGGCGATCGAGCAGGTCATCAGCACGGCGACGCCTTTCAGCCTCACGCCGGCAGCGCAAACGATCACGATCTCCGGCTACAACGTCTCCGTGACCGCGCCGAAATGCAACTACTACGTCACGGCGAAGGGCTACACCAAGAAAGTCGGCGAGGTCGCGCCCGAGGACGCCGACTGGGAAATCCGCGCTGCTGTGGCTGATGCGACTAGTGGCGCACAGGCAGCGATCGTGCAGGGCGTGAGAATGCGTCAGTTGCCGGGCAACTGCCCGGCTTGATGTGGGAGTCCAACGATGAACATCTTCAAGCGAATTGTTTGCGGGTTCATGGCGGCGCTGGTAGCGCTGACGCCGGCCGTGAGTTATCCGGCGTTTGACCCGGTGAACGACGACACCGACATCTTTCTCGCCAACCCCAACGTGACGGCTGCGCGCCCGAACGTCTTGCTAGTCATCGATAACTCGGCTAACTGGAATCAGCCGTTCACCAACGAGAAGGCCGCCATAGCATCCGTGGTCAACGGACTTACCGACCAGTTCAACGTCGGGCTCATGATCATGAGCGACGCGAACATCAAGCGCAAGGGATCGGGCACGTCGGACGGTGCGTACATTCGTTCTCACATACGTCAGATGACCAACACGAACAAGAGCGCGCTCGCGTCGATCATCACGAACTTCGATATTCAGGGCGACAAGGGCGATAACAATCTGGCCGGAATGATGATGTACGAAGCATATCTGTACTTCAAGGGCCTTGCTGCCCGCGCCGGGGATGATCAGTCCAAGGCGGACCATGACGGCACCACAGACACAAACCTGACGCCTCTTACCGGGCATGCGCTACCGGGGCCGGATGGCACAGGATTCCCCACGGAAAACGGCGTATACCGCTCGCCGATCGTCGATGGATGTCAGAAAAACTTCATCATTTTCGTCAGCAACGGTCCAGCCAACGAAAATGCGTCCCAACGATCAGAACTGGAAGGCTACCTATCGACACTGACCAGCAAGAGCCCTCCGGACACCATTGCCATCACTCCCAACGGCCAGCAGGGCAACTGGGCCGACGAAATGGCGAAATACATGGCCAATGCGGACATTCACAGTTCCACGGGAACCCAGAACGTTATCACCTATACGGTGGAGGTCAATCCGGTCCTTACGGGCCAGGGTCCGGCCATGTCAGCTTTGCTGGATAGCATGGCGACGAACGGCAAGGGCAAGTACTTTCCCGTCACCGACGATGCCGGCGGCGTCAAAATCTCGGAGGCCTTGAACCAGATTTTTGCCGAAATCAATGCGGTCAACAGCGTCTTCGCCGCCTCGACGCTGCCCGTATCGATTAACGTGCGCGGCACCAACATCAACCAGGTGTACGTCGGCGTCTTCCGCCCCGACGCGCAGAAAAAGCCGCGCTGGCTCGGCAACCTCAAGATGTACCAGATCGCGCTGGACACCACAACCAATACGGTGTTCCTCGCCGATGCCAACGTTGATCCCGCAATCAATCCCAGTACCGGCTTCATCACTTCCACTGCGCAGAGCTTCTGGACGGCACCGTCAACGTACTGGGGGTTTCGCACCGCCGAGGAGAACGGCTCGGGCGGCGTTTCCGACTCGCCCGATGGCGAGCTGGTCGAAAAAGGCGGTGCGGCACAAAAAATTAGAACAACCTACCCCAACGCCGAAACACCGGCCGGCACCGAGACGTTGCGCAAGATATACACCTGCACCAGCGGCGGGGCGTTTGCGTCCCAATGCGCGGCAAGCGCGGGCAGCGGCGCGCCGGGCAGTTCGCTCTCCGCAACCCCGTTTGCGGACAGCAACACCGACATCACCACGGCGCTGCTGCAACTCGGGACCCGCTCCATTACCACCCTGACCGGCTTCGAAACCAAGTCGGTATCGTCCCTGGTGGACCGCAGGACCGTGACACTTAACAATGCCGCCGTGGGTGCGATTGATATTACCGCGCTCAGCAACGGCGCTACGACGCGGACCATCACCAGCTTGACGACTTCCACGCCCCGGGTGCTGACGTCGCTTTCCGCCGCACAGCCTGCCATTCTGGTGCGCAACATCTCGACCATCACCAAGGCAAACGGCGCAAACAAGCCGAGGACGGTAACTACTACGACTGCACATGGTTTTACGAACGGGCAGGCAGTTGTTATCGCCGACAATTCTGTGACCTCATACAACGGCACGTTTACGGTCAGTGCCGCAGGTACAAACACTTTCGAGATCGGAAACGCGGACGGCAATACCGGAACGGGCACAGGCGGAACCGCCACGGTGAATGCCGGTACCATCGATTCGACAACTGCGGTCGGGACGCTGCCCAGCCATGGTTTCGCGGTAAACGACCAGGTAACGATAGCGGGCGCCTCGCCAAGTCAGTTCAACGGCACCGTGACGATCACGGCCGTCCCGACTGCCGACACTTTCCAGTACTTCATCAATCCGGCAGCCGGCACGGCGACGGGAACAATCACCGCTTCGGCGCCCAGTCTGACGGCAACCGCCACCACTTCCGTTGTGCATGGGTTCCTGCAGGGAACGCCGGTAACGATCAGCGGCGCCAGCCCTAACGAGTACAACGGCACGTTCACCATCGTGTCGGTACCCAGCACAACGACCTTCACGTACACGGTCAGCACGAAGCTCACGACGAATACCGCGTCGCCGGTTTATGCAGTCCAGGGCGGCAGCACGACGGTCACGGCTACAGCGCCTGCGCACGGCTTCGCCGATGGGCAGACGATCAACATTACCGGCGCCGATGTTTCCGGGTATAACGGCACGTTTACCATAACATTGGACGCGGTTGACCCCGCAAACGTCTTCACCTACACGACCGCCAGCGTCCTGCCAGCCAACAATACCTTCCCGGTCAAGGCGTCGGCGGGCACGCAGTCGACCGTCACAGCCACTTTGAACAACCATGGCTTTGGGGTCGGCGATCTGGTAATCGTAGAGGGCGGCACACAAGCACTACATACCAGCAGTGGCGCCGGACTGCCATTGGGATTCACCGTCACTACTGTGCCGGATGCGAACACGTTTACTTACGAGAATGCGGCGGCGCATGCCGCAACGGCCCCGCCGACGGGCACGTATACCGCACGCCCACCTACGTTAAGTACGCGGGTATATGCGACGTTGACCGGTCACGGTTATGCGAGCAACGATCAGATCGTAATTGCGGGTGCGGATCCCACCGGCTACAACGGGACTCACACCATTACGGTGGTGGATGCGAGCACGTTTTATTACCCGCTTACTTCCGCGCCGGGAACCAACACGAGCACTTCTGTTGTTGCCAAGAAGAAAACCACCACTGCTCGAGCGACATCTCCCGCTCACGGCTTTGCCACAAACGATAGCGTCACCATTGCCGGCGCAACGGAAGCGGCTTTCAACGGCACGTTCACGATAACGGTCACTGACCCGAGCAACTTCACCTATACGTTGCCTTCGGCGCAGGGCGATGCGACCGGCACGTCGATAGTCGCCAGCGGCACCGCAAGCGGGCAACGCACCAGTCTCATCAAGTGGGTGCGCGGCGAGGACAACTTCGAAGACGAAAACGTTAACTCGTCCAACCTCGACATCCGGGCTTCCGTGCACGGCGACGTGCTTCACTCCCGGCCGGCAGTGGTGAACTACAACCGGTTCGGCGGCGAGAACGACGTCTACATTTACTACGGCGCCAATGACGGCATTTTCCACGCCATCAAGGGTGGCAGAACGACCGATACGGGAGACGCGTCAGGGTTGCTGCCCGGCCAGGAAGCCTGGGGGTTCATTCCTCAGGAACACTTCGGCCAGCTCAACCGGCTGCGCACCAATACGCCGATCATCGGCAGCTCGGCCAAGAAGCCCTACTTCATGGACGGCTCGATCGCGATCTACACCCTGGATGCGAATAACGATGGGAAATTCGTCGCGGCGGACAACGACCGCGTGATCCTCTATATCACGAATCATCGCGGCGGCCGTTTCGTGTATGCGCTGGATGTGAGCGATCCGCTCGATCCGAAATTCATGTGGAAGATCGACACCAGCACGGCGGGCTTCGCCGAACTGGGGCATACCTGGAGCACACCGGTCATACTGTCTGAAGGTCTCAGCGGGTATCCGAAACCGGTGATCGTGTTCGCCGGCGGCTATGATCCATTTGTAGAGGATCTGGACCCGAACACCATCACGGCGTTCACCGCCACTTCAGTCACTACGGCGGCCGGGACGATGCCGCGCAGCATGGGACGCGCGATATACGTTGCGGACGCGCTCACCGGCGCCAAGGTGTGGAGTGCCGGCGGCTCGAACAGCAATGCCAGCAACGGCGCCTTCACCAAGGTCGTAGCGGGGATGGATTACGCCATACCGTCCGACGTTACTATCGTCAGAAATGAGAGCGGCGGCGACGTCAATCGCGGATACGTCGGTGACACGGGCGGCAACCTGTGGCGGATCGACTTCAAGTCGGACAATCCGTCGGATCCCTCGGTGGAGAACCTGAACGGGACGACCGTGACGAAGATTGCCTCGATAGCCGATCCCAGCGTACTGCCCGGCGGCCTGCGGAAGTTCCTGCACGCTCCGGACGTGGTGGGCCAGGAAGGTTTCGACGCAGTCCTTATCGGCAGCGGCGACCGTGAGCATCCGTTCGACACTGGGGTGGTAAACCGTTTCTATATGTTCAAGGATCTCGGGGGCGATGCCGGCCCCGTGACAGGCACCGGGCTGCCTCTTGACGGCAACGGCGATCCTACCAATGTCACCATCGTGGAATCAGCCCTGTTCGACGCCTCCAACAACTGTATACAGGATTGCTCAACCGAAGCGGACCGCACTGCAGCCCAAACGCAGCTCGGGAGCGCCAGCGGCTGGTACATCACGCTGCGGACCGGCGAGAAGGTCGTGGGTAATGCGGTGACGCTCGCCGGCACCACGTTCTTCGCGACCAACCAGCCGCAGGCGAGCGTCGATCCGGGCGTCTGCACCTCGAGCCTGGGCATCGCGCGGCAGTACGCGGTTTCGGCAGCCGATGCGACAGCCACCGTAGACTACAACTCCAGCGGCGGGCTCACCATATCGGATCGCTCGGTGGACGTGGCCGGCGGCGGCTATCTGCCCTCGCCGACGCAGGGGTATACGTATCCGACGCGGCCGGACGGCACGGCGAGTCCCACCCCGACCCCGTTCCTGTGTTTCGGGGTGAACTGCGGATCGCCGCAGGCCGTGAGTTTCAACGCCCGCGTGCGGAAGTACTGGTACAAGGAGGTCGACCAGTAACGAAGGGGCTTGCGATTCGGCGCAGGGCAGCGAAGGCTGCCCTGTGCTGTTTTGAGCCCTCCCGGACCAGGTGTCATGCAGGCCTCGACCCCCTTCATTCCTTCTTTCAATCGAAGGCTAGTCATCGGTCTGGCGATCTCGCTTGCAGTGCACAGCCTGGCCGTTCTGACCATCAGCCCTCACGAGAGGCCCGCCTACCGCTTACCGACGCCGTTCCAGGTAGAGCTCGCGCGCGAATCGTCCTCGTCGGCAGGCGAAGTGGCAACGGCAAGCCCTGCCGAGGTTCCGGCCGAGGTGGCCTCCGTGGCGCCGTCAAGCGAACAGAAACCGGTGCACGAACCCACCCCGGCAAATCCCCCGCCCGAACAAAACGCCGTAGCAAGCGCGCCGAGCTCGCTGCTTCAACTGGATTGGCCTCTGGACAAGTACTACACGGCGCGCGAGCTCGATGTCCGGGCCGAACAGATGAACGAAGTCGACCTGGTCTATCCGAAGCGGGCGTACGAGAACCGCACCAAAGGCAAAGTGGTGCTGCGTCTCTACATCAACGAGCACGGTGGAATAGACAACGTGAACATGCTGGAAAGCGCGCCGCCAGGAATATTCGAAGAAGCGGCGCTCACCGCAACGCTCGCGCTTCAGTTCAAGCCTGCGATCAAGGCTAGACGCAACGTGAAGAGCATCAAGACGATTGAAATCGTCTTCAATCCCTACGAGAGCATCAACATCCCGTAGCAGCCACGACGAAGGCCGTTCACTTCTAGGCGAGCGCTTTTGGCAGCGGAAAGACGACTTTCTCCGCGATGCCCGAAAGCTGCTTCACTTCCTCAGCGCCGAGGCGCTTCAGCTTGTCGATCACCTGCTGAACGAGGATCTCCGGCGCCGAAGCGCCCGCGGTCACACCGACGCGCTCTTTTCCAGTAAGCCAGCTAGGGTCGAGCTGCGTCGCGTTGTCTACCATATAGGCGGCAACACCCTGATTCTGCGCCACCTCGCGCAGCCGGGTGGAGTTCGAGCTGTTGGGCGAGCCGACGACGATCACCACATCGCACTGTACCGCGAGCGCTTTCACCGCGTCCTGCCGGTTCTGGGTGGCGTAGCAGATGTCGTCCTTCTTCGGGCCGACTATGGTCGGAAAACGGCGTTTGAGGGCATCGATGGTAAGCCGAGCGTCGTCCACCGAGAGCGTGGTCTGGGTCACGAAAGCGAGCCTGTCTTCGTCCGCCACCACGAGCCGATCCACGTCCTGCGGCCCTTCGACGAGATGCATCCCCCCTGCGCTCTGTCCCATCGTGCCTTCGACTTCGGGGTGCCCGCGGTGGCCGATCATGACGATCTCGCGCCCCTGCTCCCGCATCTTGGCGACCTCGACGTGAACCTTGGTGACCAGCGGGCACGTCGCATCGAACACGTTCAATCCGCGCGCCTCAGCGTCCCGCCGCACCTGCTGTGACACGCCGTGCGCGCTGAAGATGACGGTGCTGCCGGCGGGCACCTCGTCCAGTTCCTCGACGAACACCGCTCCCTTGGAGCGCAGGTCTTCGACAACAAACTTGTTGTGCACGACTTCGTGACGCACGTAGATGGGCGCGCCGTGGATCGCCAGCGCGCGCTCGACGATCTCGATCGCGCGATCGACGCCGGCACAGAATCCGCGGGGATTGGCGAGCAGAACTTGCATAGGTTCAGTTCACGAGCGGCCGATTATATACCGGCGCACGGGATGCCTTAACCTTGTTCCGGGCCCGACACCGGACTAAGTCCTTCCGGGGCATGCTTACAGCGCCGGGGGAGCCGAGCACAAGGTGAGCGGTCTATCACGATTTGTCGGACACCGCTTTTTTCGGGAAGAAAGCGTCCCAGATGAGCAGCGCCGCCCCGCAACTGATCGCGGCATCCGCGACGTTGAAGGCGGGCCAGTGCCAGCCGTAGGCGTGAAAATCGAGAAAGTCGATCACTGCGCCGACCTGCAGGCGGTCCATGACGTTGCCGAGCGCGCCTGCCAATACCAGTGAGAGGGCGAGGCAGAACAGCTTGTCGGCGGGGTGCTTCCACAGCAGGTAGACGATCCACACCGAGGCCCCGAGCGCAATCGCGATGAACAGCCCCTTCTGCCATCCCGACTGGTCGGCGAGAAAACTGAACGCCGCGCCGGGGTTGTAGACCAGCACCAGGTTGAAGAACGACGTGACGGCCACGGCTTCATGCAGTCTCAGATTCTCGGTGACGAGATACTTGGTGAGCTGATCGAGAATCACGATGGAGGCGCTCAAGGCGAGCCATCGAACCAGCTTCCAGTTGCCCCATCCCCATCCCAACCTTCCCCCTGAGGCGGAAGGAGTTTTCTCGGGTGCCGACGTCATGAGCCAAAATCGTGACAGCGGACCATGCGCTTCATCGTGTTAGGCAGTCTATGCATGCGCGCGCGGCTCGCCCGGCCCGTACAGGTTCACGGCGCAGCGCCCGCACAACTGCGGATGCTCGGCGTTCGCGCCCACGTCCGCGCGGTAATGCCAGCAGCGCTCGCACTTCGCGTGCGGGCTCGCATGAACCTTGAGGGTCACGCCTTCGAGCGCGGTGGGGGTCGCATCGCCGGGCTCGTGCTCGACCAGCCGCGCCTGCGAGGTGATGAAGACGAAGCGCAGGTCGTCGGCGAACGAGCGCAGGAACTCATGGTTGTAACCCTTCGCGTAGAGCTCGACCTCGCCCGCCAGAGAAGAGCCGATCTTGCCCTCGACGCGCAACTCTTCGAGGCGCTTCTGCACATCGACGCGCAGCGAACGCAGCTTCTGCCAGCGCTCCCGCAGCCTTTCTGCATCGCGGGGCAGCGGGAACTCATACCATGTCTCCTCGAACACGCAGGCGTCCGGGCCGGCGAGCACCTCGTACACTTCCTGGGCGGTGAACGACACGATCGGCGCCAGCAGCCGGGTGAGGCTCTGCGCGATGTGATAAAGCGCACTTTGCGCAGCTCGGCGTGCACGCGATGTCGCGGGGGTGGTGTAGAGCCGGTCCTTCAGGATGTCGAGATAGAACCCGCCGAGGTCCTCCGAGCAGAAGGTCTGCAGCTTCTGCGCGACGATGTGAAATTCGTATTTCGGGTAATGGCCCGAGGTATCGGTGCCCGATGCGGTCAGCGCCTGCTGCAGATCGTGCATCATGACCCAGGCGTAGCGGTCGATCTCGAGCCACTCGTCGATGGGAAGGGCGTCGCGGCCGTGATCGTAGTCCGCGAGATTGGCGAGCAGGAAGCGCAGCGTGTTGCGCACCCGCCGATAGGACTCCACCACCCGCTTGAGGATTTCCCTGGAGATCGAAAGCTCGCCCGAATAGTCCGTCGCGGCAACCCACAGGCGCAGGATGTCGGCGCCGAGCTGGTCCATCACTTCCTGCGGGGCGACTACGTTGCCCTTCGACTTGGACATCTTGCGGCCCTCGCCATCGACGGCGAAGCCGTGCGTGAGCAGACCCTTATAGGGCGGCACCCCGTTCAGCATGCACGAGACGAGCAGCGAGCTGTGAAACCAGCCGCGGTGCTGGTCCGAGCCCTCCAGATAGAGATCCGCGGGAAAGCCGGTCTCCGCGGCATGCGAGCCGGCGCCGGTCTCGCGCCCTCTCGGCCCGCCCATCACGGTCTGATGCGTCGAGCCGGAATCGAACCACACGTCGAGCGTGTCGCGGCTCTTCTCGTACTGTGCTGCTTCGCTACCGACCAGCTCCTCCGCGCCGAGCGACTGCCAGGCCTCGATGCCGCCCTGCTCCACGCGCTGGGCCACTTGCTCGATGAGTTCCAGCGTGCGCGGATGCAACTCCCCGCTCTCGCGATGCAGGAAGAACGGCATCGGCACCCCCCACTGCCGCTGGCGCGACAGTGTCCAGTCCGGCCGATTCGCGATCATGCCGTGCAGGCGCGCCTGGCCCCACGAGGGAAAAAACTGCGTGCGCTCCACGCCGCGCAACGCGGTCGTGCGCAGCGTCTCGGCGGGTCTGACGCCCGCAAAGCCCGGCACGGCGTCCATGCTCGCGAACCACTGCGTCGTCGCGCGCAGGATGACCGGCGTCTTGTGGCGCCAGCAGTGCATGTAGCTGTGCACGAAGTCGGATCTGGCGAAAAGCACGCTTTTATCACTCAGGTGCTCGATGATTTTCCTGTTCGCCGCCCAGATCGACATGCCACCGAATACGGGCAGCGTGGAAACGAATTTCCCATCGGCCATCACGGGCGTCAGGATCTCCTCGTCTTTCATGCCGTAGCGGCGGCACGACTCGAAGTCCTCGACGCCATAGGCCGGGGCGGAGTGCACGATGCCGGTGCCGGTATCGAGCGTGACGTAATCGCCGAGATAGACCGGGGACAGGCGCTCGTAGAACGGGTGGCGGAAAGCGATGCGCTCGAGGGCCTTGCCCTTGCAGCGCCCGATCACTTTCCATACCCGGACGTGATACTTGCGCAGCAGCGGCGGGATCGCGAGATCCCCCGCGGATGCCGCCCACTCTGCTTCATCGCGCATCAGGATGTCGTTCGCGACGATGAGCAGCCCGCGATCGGTATCGACCAGTGCGTAGTCGTACTCCGGATGCACGTTGAGCGCCTGGTTGCCGGGCAGCGTCCACGGCGTGGTGGTCCAGATCACCGCGTAACCCGGCTTGTCGGGCAGCCTCGGCACGCCGAACGCCTGCGCGATCTTCTCCCGCTCGGCGAACGGGAAACCGACGTCGATGGCGGGATCCGTGCGATCCTCGTACTCCACCTCCGCTTCCGCGAGCGCCGAGCCGCAGTCGAAGCACCAGTTGACGGGCTTCAGTCCGCGATACACGTAGCCTTTCTCAAGCAGCGCGCCGAGCGTGCGAATTTCGTCCGCCTCATTGCGATAGGCCATCGTGAGGTACGGGTTTTCCCAGTCGCCCAGCACGCCGAGCCGCTGGAAGTCCTTCTTCTGGCGCTCGACCTGCTCGGCGGCGTAGGCGCGGCACAGACGCTGCGTTTCCTCGGTCGGCAGGTTCTTGCCGTGGGTCTTTTCGATCTGCACCTCGATCGGCATGCCATGACAGTCCCAGCCCGGCACGTACGGCGCGTCGAACCCGGACATCGCCTTGCTCTTGACGATGATGTCCTTGAGGATCTTGTTGACCGCGTGCCCGATGTGGATGTCGCCGTTCGCATACGGCGGGCCGTCGTGGAGCACGAAGCGCGGCCGGCCTCTGCTCCTGTCCCGGATGCGCTCGTAGAACTTCCGCGCCTGCCATTGCTTCAGCATCTGCGGTTCGCGCTTCGCGAGATCGCCGCGCATCGGAAACGGCGTGTCCGGAAGGTTCAGTGTTTTCTTGTAGTCGGCCATCAAAAAGTGTGGTCTTAAGCGGACGCCGCAGCAGCGCAAAAAAGATGCGATGTTACCTCAACGCCGCACGGCCTAGCGCTTCGCCTGTTTCACCGCGTCCGGGCGGCGTCGGGCGAAATACGCTCGGACCTGCTCAACGTCGATTCCGATCTGGCGCGTAAGCGTCGCGAGGTCCGCGTACTTCTCCTCATCGCGAAGCTTGTGGAGGAAATCGACCCGGACGTGTTTGCCGTAGACCAGGTCGTCGAAATCGAGCAGGTGCACTTCCAGCACGGGACGCCCCTGCTGCTTTACCGTGGGCCGCACGCCGAGGCTCGCCGCCCCGCGCAGGGGACGATCGCCGATTCCCCACACCTCGACTGCGAAGATGCCCGTCAACGGCGGCCGGTTGTGCTTCATCTGCACGTTTGCCGTCGCGAATCCAAGCTTGCGTCCCACGCCGTCGCCCCGCACGATGCGCCCGCTGATGCTGTAGGGGCGGCCCAGCAACCGTGCAGCGCGCGCGAGATCGCCTTGCGCCAGGGCGTTGCGCACAGCAGTACTGGACACGCGCTCGCCCTCCAGCACGACGCTTTCCATCGCCTTCACTTCGAAGCCCAGTGCAGGACCCGACTGAGCCAGCGTGACGAAATTACCGGATCGGCGGGCGCCGAAGCGAAAATCATCTCCGACCAGGACCCAGCGCGCGCCGAGGCCGCGCACCAGCACGCGCTCGATGAACTCCCGCGCGCTGACCTGCGCCAGCTCGTAGTTGAAGCGGCACACGTGCACGCGGTCGATGTCGTGCGCCGACAGCCGTTCCACCTTCTCGCGCAGCGAGGTCAGGCGCGCGGGCGCCTGGTCAGGCGCGAAAAATTCGCGCGGGTGCGGCTCGAAGGTTAGAACGCACGCGGGTAGACTGCGCTCACGAGCGGCGCCGACCAGCTCGGCCAGCATCGCCTGGTGCCCGAGATGGACACCGTCGAAGTTGCCGATGGTAAGGGCCAAGGGGGAAGCTGCGGCATGCGGCATGCCGCGCGTGACGCGCATACGATCCAGGCCGAGCAACTAAAAGCTTGATTGTAGCGGCTTTTGTCGTCAGCCGGATAGGCCGGCCCGCTGCGCCAACGGCGCCTCTTCAGACGAGATGGCGGGTTGGGCGAACACCTCGCCCAGCATGATGAGCGCCGGCCCCGAGAGGCCGAGCTGAGCAACGCGCGGCAATGCCGAGAGCTGCATGAAGAAGCGCCGGGTGTTCGGGAGCGACGCATTTTCGACGACGACGAGCGGTGTTTCAGGTGCGACGCCCTGTGCCAGGAGCGCGGCGGCAATCGTGCCCGCCTGGCCTGCGCCCATGTAGATCACGGCGGTGTCGGCGGCTGCGGCAGTGTCTGCCCACGTGCTCGCTGCTTCCCCTGCAGCCACGCGCGGCGTGACGAATGCTGCGGAGCGCGCGATGCCTCGCTGGGTGAGGGATATCCCCGCCTCGGCTGCGGCGCTCAGCGCAGCCGTCACACCGGGCACGACCTCATAATCGATGCCCGCAGATTGTAGTGCGGCGATTTCTTCCTGTGCGCGCCCGAAGAGCATCGGGTCGCCGCCTTTAAGACGCACGACGACTTGATGGCGCTGCGCCGCATCGACGAGCCGCTTGTTGATGAAGCGCTGCGCGGTCGCGAGTCCACCACAGCGCTTGCCGACAGGCACCTTTTCCGCGTGCTCGGCGTAAGCCAGCGTGCCGGGATGCACCAGCGCGTCATGGAACACGATGTCCGCCTGCGCCAGGATGTTCGCGCCGCGCAGCGTAATCAGATCGGGCGCACCGGGCCCCGCACCAACCAGATAGACTTTGCCCGAAGCGCGCTTCATCGCGTCACCACGCCCTTACGCCGCCGCGCGCCGCCGGAACAGCGGCAATGAATTCTCGACCGAGGCCTGATACGCTTCACTGAAATCGGAGTACGCCGCGAGCGCCGCCTCCTGATCCACGCCTTCCTTCAACGCAAACGCATCGAAGCCGCAACGCGACAGGAACAGCAGTTGATCGCGCTGTACGTCGCCGACCGCTCTCAACTCGCCCCGATAGCCGTATCGTTCGCGCAGCAGACGCCCGGTCGTATATCCGCGTCCGTCAACCAGCTTGGGAAAGTTCACGGCGACGAGCGGCAGGCGCTCCAGGTCGGCGGCAATGCGTTCGGGGCCTTCACCGCTCTGCAGCCAGACCCCGACCCTGCCGTTGCGGGCGGACAGGGTGTCACGCCCGGTCGCCCAGAGCGCAAGCGGCACGATGATGTCCCCCTCGGAAGGAATCCGGGGCAGCGCGCCGTCGAAGGGCGGAACAGGGGCCCCCTCAGGGGATGTGACCCCGGAGACGGATGTCACGCCTGCGCTCGATGGCGCGGCGCCTGACTCGCGGCCGGTCGCATCCCGCAAGCGGGAACCCTGCTCCCTGCTCGCAGGCGCGCCGTCCGCCGCCAGTTCAAGCAGCTGCCAGCTGTCTTGTGTCCACTGCCGGTTCTTGATGATCGCTGCCATATACCGCTTCCTTGAAAGGTTGCAGCCCGATGCGGCGCACGGTGTCGATGAAGCGCTCGTGCTCGCCGCCGCGCCGGGCGAGATAGGTGTGTATGAGTCGCTCGACCACTTCGGGCACTTCATCCTGCGCCACGGAAGGACCGATCACCCTGCCGATGGAGGCATCGGTGCCCTGGTTGCCGCCGATCGAAATCTGGTAGAACTCGGCGCCCTGCTTGTCCACGCCGAGGATGCCGATGTGCCCGGCGTGATGGTGCCCGCAGGAATTCATGCAGCCGGAGATGTTGAGATCGAGCTCGCCGATGTCGTAGAGATAATCGAGATCGTCGAAGCGGCGCTGGATCGCCTCCGCCACGGGTATCGATTTTGCGTTGGCGAGCGAGCAGAAATCACCGCCGGGGCACGAGATGATGTTGGTAAGCAGGCCCAGGTTGGGCGTGGCGAGACGCAGCGCACGCGCGCGCTGCCACAGCGCATGGAGATCCGAGCGCCGCACGTACGGCAGCAGCAGGTTCTGCTCGTGCGTGACGCGCAGCTCGCCGAAGCTGTACTGGTCGACAAGATCAGCGACCGCATCCATCTGCTCGGCGCTCACGTCGCCGGGCGGCGTTCCGGTCTCCTTCAACGTCAGCGTGACGGCCGCGTAACCGGGCATGCGGTGTGACGCCACGTTGCGTTCGACCCAGCGCGCAAACGCACGATCCTCGCGCCGCTGCTGCTCGAACTTGCGATCGCGGGAGGGTCGCGTCTCATACGCAGGCTGGGTAAAGCGCTGCGCAACGCGGTCCACTTCCTCGACGGTCAGCGTCGAAGGCCCGTCCCTGAGATAGCCCCACTCCTCTTCCACCTCCTCACGGAATTTCTCCGGCGTGCGGTCCTTCACCAGGATCTTGATGCGCGCCTTCCACAGATTGTCGCGGCGGCCATAGCGGTTGTAGACGCGCAGGATCGCTTCGATATAGGTCAGCAGGTGCTGCCAGGGCAGGAATACGCGGATCACCGGCGCGAGTATCGGCGTGCGCCCCATGCCCCCGCCGACCAGCACGCGAAACCCGATCGTGCCCTCGGGGCTGCGCAGCGCCTGCAGGCCGATATCGTGGAAGCGCAGCGCCGCGCGATCGGCCGCTGCGCCGTTGAAGGCGATCTTGAACTTGCGCGGCAGGTAGGAAAACTCCGGGTGGAACGTGGACCACTGGCGCAGGATTTCGCAATAGACGCGCGGGTCCACCACCTCATCCGGCGCGATGCCCGCGTAGTGATCGGTGGTGATATTGCGCACGCAATTGCCGCTGGTCTGGATGGCGTGCATCTGGACCGTCGCCAGTTCGGCGAGAATCTCCGGCACGTCCTCCAGGCGCGGCCAGTTGAGCTGCAGGTTCTGGCGCGTGCTGAAGTGCCCATAGCCGCGATCGTAGGTGCGGGCGACGTGCGCCAGCTTGCGCAATTGCCGCGATGCGAGTTCGCCGTAGGGAATGGCTATCCGCAGCATCGGCGCGTGGCGCTGGATGTAAAGGCCGTTGCGCAGCCGCAGCGGGCGGAAGTCGTCTTCACCCAATTCGCCCGCGAGATAGCGGCGCGTCTGGTCCCGGAACTGGACCACCCGTTCATCGACCAGCCGCTGATCTATCGCGTCGTATACGTACATCTGCGCCGCTCCGGATATTTTCGGAGTCCATCCTAAGGCGGGCGTCTTATATCAAGAACGAATATTGTGTTAGAATCAAATAACCTATTTGTATTAAACCGTAAGCCCATGAAACTGCAGCAATTGCGTTACCTGCACGAGGTCTGCCGCAGCGGGCTCAACCTGTCGGAGGCGGCGCTCAGGCTCCATACCTCGCAACCGGGCATCAGCAAGCAGATCCGACTGCTCGAAGACGAACTGGGCGTGCAAATCCTGGTGCGCAATGGCAAGCGCGTCGTGGATGTCACCGAGCCGGGACGGCTCGTGGTCGATATCGCGGCCCGCATTCTGCGTGAAACCGACAATCTGAAGCAGGTGGGGCGCGAATTCGGCGCGCAGGGTACAGGGGCGCTCACCATTGCCACAACTCATACGCAGGCGCGTTATGCGCTGCCGCCGGTAGTGCAGCGCTTCGTGCAGCGCTATCCGCGCGTGCGGCTTTCGCTGCGCGAGGGCAGCCCGCAGCAGATCGCGGCATTGATGCTCGAAGGCGAGGCGGATATTGCCATCATCACCGAGGCCTACGATCAATACGCAGACCTGACGACGCTGCCGTGCTACCAGTGGAATCGCTGCATCATCACGCCGCGGGGCCACGCGCTGCTCAAGCGCGATCCCGTGACGCTGGAAGACGTCGCGCGCCACCCGCTCATCACCTACGATTTCGCGTTCACCGGCGACTCGCCCATCAAGCGCGCATTCGATGCCCGGGGCCTGAAGCCCAATGTCGCGCTCACCGCGGTGGATGCCGACGTGATCAAGACCTACGTCGGGCTGGGACTGGGAGTCGGGATTCTCGCGCGCATGGCAGTGGACCCCGGGCGCGATACCGAGTTGCAGATCGTCGATGCGGGACATCTCTTCGAGCCCAGCACCACCCGCATCGTCCTGCGGCGCAACGTCTACCTGCGCGGCTACGCCTTCGACTTCATCGAGATGTTTGCGCCGCACCTTACCCGTCGCGTGGTCGAAGCGACCCTGCGCGGCCAAGGCTCCGATTACGAGCTGTGAATTATCGCCCTGGCAGGAGCTTCGCGATGCGGTCCACCACGGCCGGTGCGCTCCAGTCGAGTTCGCCCGTCACGCTATAACGCACCCGGCCGTCCGCGCCGATGACGAAGCTCGCGGGCAGCACCCGCACCTTCCAGCCGCGTGTGAGCTTGCTTCCTGCGTCGAGCAGCACCGGAAAATCGAGCGGCATCGCAGACAGGAATTTCGCGATGCGCGCTTCGGGCTCGTCCACGTTTACGGCCAGCACGACGAACGATTTCTTTCCAAGCTGCTTCTGCAGCCGGTCGAGCGAGGGCATTTCCTCGCGGCACGGCTCGCACCATGTCGCCCAGAAGTTGACCAGCACGACGCGGCCACGGTAGTCCGAAAGGCGATGGACCCGCCCGGACAGATCCTTCAGTTCGAGCGCGGAGGGCGGCGCCGAATTGACCGCTCTGAATTCCGCTGCGCCTGCCGTTGCAGCGGCCAGAGCGAACACGCAGCACGCCGCCAGGGAGTTGAGAGAACGCACGGCGATGGTGAAAACGCCGCGATGTTTGCGCGGCGCAGGTCCGTTAGACGCTTTTCAGTTCACGCGAGGTGATAATGTACTTGAAGCTCTCGGGATCCAGCGAATCGAGGCGTCCGGCCCCGGTCTCGCCGTTCGGGTACATGAAGAACCCCACCTTCGGCCCTTTGGAGCCCGGCAACTGGACATCGTGCGCGTAGTTGTAGGCGAGCCAGTTCATCTCCCACGCGCCGAACAGCATGCGCCGCATGCGCTGCACCTTTTCGTCCGTGATGGCGAGATTGCCCGGCGGCTCTTCCAGCACCACCTTGCGCACGTCCGCGGGATCGACCGGAATCCAGCCATGGCCCTGCGCGTAGAACTCGGCGCGGCAGTGCTGCGCCTTGGTGATGTTTTCGGAACTCACGCCGAGACTCTTGTAGCCATGTCGGGAGCCCGCGATGCGAACGCCGTACACATCCCGCGCCGGTATGCCGATCGAACGTGCCAGTCCGACGAAAAGCGCGTTGAGGTCGGCGCATTTGCCGCCGAGGTTTCCGGCTTCGAGCATGGACTTGATATCGCCCACGCCGCAGCCGCGCGTTTGCGGGTTGCGAAAGGTGTTATCGACCGTCCACTCGTAAATCGCCCGCGCCTTGTCGAGGTCGTTCTTCCTGCCTTTGGTGATCTCCTGCGCGGTCTTGCGCACGATGCCGTCCGTGGGAAGCAATTCCGTCGCAGCGAGATTGAGCCGCAGCACGGCAGGATCTTCCTTCGTGCCGCCACCCTTCACGGACAGATCGACCGCGCGATCGCGGGTGGCGAAGCGGCTGATGAGCCGCAGCATCGGCTTCTGCACCGCCTCCGGGAATTCCGCAGCGACGATGCCCGCGCGGTACCTGGGGTCCTGCGTGTACCGCACGGTGCCGCCCTCGGCGGTCCAGGCGTTACCGAGGCTTTTCTGGTAGTCGGTATCCAACGTGAGCGGAACCGGCAGCCAGATGCGCGTCCCACCCCCGGGCTTCAGAACTTCGACCGAAGTGGTGACCTCGAAAATCCGCCAGTTTTCGGCGCCACTCGCGAACGCGAGCCGGGGCAAGCCCGTTATCGCGACGGCGGTCGGCAACGCCGCGCCGTTCTTCAGGAATGTCCGGCGATCCATGCAACCTCCGAGAAGTAACAGGATATATCCATGTGCTTCATCCGCACATCCGGCTGGCGGGCGCCGCTACAGCGCATCGGATGTCGGGGGTAACCTATCACAAAAGCCGCGGTCATGCTCGACACGGGTCGTTCGGGGCTCACGCCCGCTTCGCGAAATCGCGCAGCCTGAAGCCCAGCGCAAGGAGCATCCCCAGGTAAGTCGCCGCCCCGAGCGCGACCACGCCGCACAGCCGCGCCGCACGCTCCGCTGCCCCGGCGCCCAGCCATTCGGCGGGCTGCCCCGAAGACAGCCACAGCACCATGGCCATGGCATAGACCGCAATCGCGACCCTGAGCAGGAATACGCCCCAGCCCGGCTGCGGCTGGTAGATACCGCGCCGGCGCAGCGTGCGATAGAGCAGCGCCGCATTGAAGCAGGCGCCCAGCGCAATCGCGAGCGCAAGACCGACGTGCTTCAGGGGCCATATCAGCACCAGGTTCATGCCCTGGGTCAGGGCGAGCGTCATCACTGCGATCCTCACCGGCGTCCTGATGTCCTGCTGCGCGTAGAAGCCCGGTGCGAGGACCTTCACCAGGATGAGGCCCACCAGCCCCGCGCTGTATGCGACAACGGCCGAGCGCGTTGCCAGCACGTCTCCCTCGGAAAATGCACCGTAGTGAAACAGCGTTGCGGTGAGCGGCACGGCGAGCAGCGCCAGCGCCGCGGCCGCAGGCAACGCGAGCAGCAGCGTCAACCGCAGCCCCCAGTCGAGCAGCGCGGAATATTCGCCCGCGGAACGTTCGGCGTAATGCCTGGAGAGGCTGGGGAGCAGTATGGTCCCGAGCGCAACCCCCAGCATGCCCGTCGGAAACTCCATCAGCCGGTCCGCGTAGTACAGCCACGAAACGCTGCCCGTCACGAGGAACGAAGCGAAGATCGTGTTGATCAGCAGGCTGATCTGCCCCACGGAAACGCCGAACACCGCGGGCAACATCTGGCGCGCGACGCGCCGCACGCCCTCATGGCGTAGATTCACGCGAAAGCGCGGCAGCATGCGAACACGCGCCAGAAACGGCAGTTGAAACAGCAACTGCAACGCCCCGCCGCAGAACACCGCCCACGCGAGCGCGGTGACCGGCGGATCGAAACAGGGCGCCGCCCACAGTGCGAATCCGATGAAGGAAAGGTTGAGGAAGACGGGGGTGAACGCCGGGACGGAAAAGCTGCCGTAGGTATTCAATATGCCGCCGGCCAGTGCCACCAGCGAAATGAAGAGTATGTAGGGAAAGGTGATGCGCAGCAGGTCCACGGTGAGCTGGAACTTTTCGGGTGTCGCCGCGAAACCCGGGGCGCTCACGTAGATGATGAGAGGCGCCGCGAGGATACCGATCAGCGTAACGACGAACAGCGCGAGCCCGAGCGCCGCTGCGACATGGTCGACCAGGACATGGGTATCGGCATCGCCGCGCCGGTTCCTGTACTCGGCGAGGATCGGCACGAAAGCCTGCGAAAAAGCGCCTTCCGCGAACAGCCGGCGCAGCAGGTTCGGGATCCGGAACGCCACGAAAAAAGCGTCGGTCGCGAGCCCCGCTCCGAAGAAGCGGGCGATCACCACGTCGCGAATGAACCCCAGGATGCGCGAGATGAGCGTCATGCTGCTCACCTCGGCCAGCGCCCGCAGCAGGTTCATCTTCGGGCAGCCTCCGGACCGCGTGCCGAACTCCGGGACCGGCGGCGTGAGCGAGAAGCGCCGCGCACAAGCCGGCCCGTGACCGTCCTGCGCGTGTTGCAAAAGCCCTGAAACATCCTTATCATAGCGCCCTTTTTCGCATCCCCGATCGCGGAGTTTACATGGCCAATATCGCCTCAGCCAGAAAGCGCGCGCGCCAGAGCGAGAAGCGCCGCCAGCACAACGCAAGCCTCCGCTCCGAACTGCGCAGCGCAGTGAAGCGCGTCAAGAAGGCGATCGAGGCGGGCGACAAGGCCGCGGCGAGCGGCGTGTTCCAGCGCGCTTCTAGTGTGATCGACTCCATCGCCGACAAGAACATCATTCACAAGAACAAGGCGGCGCGTCACAAAAGCCGGCTCGCGGCGGCGATCCGGGCGATGTCGTAGAGAGGGCAGCCCGGCGCATGACAGCGTGCTGAAAGGGCCGACGCGGCTCCGGATGGCGCCTTCAAAATATCGCTTGCGCCGCGGGCGGCGGTAAGCTAAAACTACGGTCATGGATTCACGGCGGCTCGAGGCCGCCGTGTTGCATTTTGAAGGGTCATCGCGCCATGTCGCACGTCATGAACACCTATGCGAGGTTGCCGGTCGCTTTCGAGCGCGGCGAGGGTGCCTGGCTGTGGGACACGAACGGCAGGCGCTATCTCGATGCGCTCGCCGGAATCGCGGTGTGCGGTCTGGGCCACAGCCATCCGCGGCTGACCGCCGTGCTGCGCGAGCAGCTCGGCAAGCTGGTGCACACCTCCAACCTGTACGAGATCACGCTGCAGGAGCGGCTCGCCGACCGGCTCGCCCGGATATCCGGCATGGAGACCGTCTTTTTCTGCAACTCGGGCTGCGAAGCGAACGAAGCGGCCATCAAGCTCGCGCGCTATTACGGACATCAGAAGAACATCGAAGCTCCGGCGATCGTGGTCATGGAAAAAGCGTTCCATGGCCGCACCATCGCGACGCTCTCGGCAACCGGCAGCCGCAAGGTGCAGGCCGGTTTCGAGCCGCTGGTATCCGGGTTCGTGCGCGTCCCGTTCGATGACCTGGAAGCGGTGCGACGCGTCGCGGAGGGCAACCGCAGCGTGGTCGCCATCATGGTGGAGCTGATCCAGGGCGAGGGCGGCATCAACGTCTGTCATGCCGACTATCTGCACGGCCTGCGCCGGATCTGCGATGAGCGCGGCTGGCTGCTGATTCTCGACGAGGTTCAAAGCGGCATGGGTCGCACGGGAACCTGGTTTGCGTTCCAGCACTCGGGCGTCGCGCCGGACATCATGACGCTCGCCAAGGGACTGGGCAACGGCATCCCGATCGGAGCCTGCCTGGCAAGCGGCGCCGCTGCGAAACTGTTCAAGCCGGGCAGCCACGGCTCGACTTTCGGCGGCAATCCTTTCGCGTGCGCGGCCGCGATCGAAACCCTCTCGGTGATCGAAGACGACGGCCTGATGCAGAACGCCGTCACCATGGGGAATTTCCTGCGGGACAGCTTTCGCGCCCGGCTTGCCGGCAAGCCGGGCGTCGCCGACATACGCGGACAGGGGCTCATGATCGGCATCGAACTCGCCCAGCCGTGCGGCGAGCTGGTGCAGCAGGCGCTCGATGCCGGCCTTCTCATCAACGTGACGGCCGACACCGTGATCCGGCTGCTGCCGCCGCTCAACTTCACGCGCGAGCAGGGCGAGATGGTGGTCGATACGCTGGTGCCGCTGGTAGTGGATTTTCTCGCGCGACACAGTGCCCCGCAGCCGGTCGCGCAGTCCGCGTGATCTGCGGGTCGCCCCCGCATCCGAGCCATGGCCGTTCGTCATTATCTGCAGTTCAAGGATTTTTCCCGGGACGAGTACGAGTACCTGTTCGAGCGCACGCGCTGGATCAAGGACATGTTCAAGCGCTACGTGCCGCACCGCCCGCTGCACGACCGCACGCTCGCCATGGTGTTCGAGAAGCACTCCACCCGCACGCGGGTGTCGTTCGAGGCGGGCATGCACCAGCTGGGCGGCTCGGTGATCACGCTCATGACGCGCGACACGCAGATGGGCCGCGGCGAGGCAATCGAGGACGTCGCGCGCGTGATCACGCGCATGGTGGACATCGTGATGATCCGCACCTTCGAGCAGACCATCATCGAGCGCTTCGCGGAATACTCGAGGGTGCCGGTCATCAACGGGCTCACCAACGAATACCATCCCTGCCAGATCCTCGGCGACATCTACACCTACGTCGAGCACCGCGGCAGCATTGTCGGCAAGACCGTGGCGTGGATCGGCGACTCGAACAACGTCTGCAACACCTGGCTGCAGGCGGCCGAGGTTTTCGATTTCAATGTGCACGTATCGACACCGCCGGGTTACGATGTGGAGCCGGAGCGGGCCGGTCTCTACGGCACCGATCACTACGAGGAATTTTCCGACCCCATGGGCGCGGTGAAGGATGCCGATCTCATCACCACCGACGTGTGGACCAGCATGGGCATGGAGGCCGAGGACGCTGAGCGCAAGCGCGACTTCGAGGACTGGCGCGTGGACACCGAGATGATGCGCGCGGCGAAGCAGGATGCGCTTTTCATGCACTGCCTCCCGGTGCACCGCGGCGAGGAAGTGGATGCCGAGGTGATAGACGGCCCGCAGAGCGTGGTGTGGGACGAGGCGGAGAACCGCATGCACACCCAGAAGGCGTTAATGGAATATCTGCTGCTGGGCCGCATCAAGACCCAGGGCGAATTATGGTCCGTCTAGACTAGCGTGCGCCGGGCCGTACGGTAACCGGCGCCCCGCATCATGCGCCCAGGCGGGACCGGCTGCGGGCGCGCTCAACAGGCGTTTAATCAAGGCACATGCGCAACAAGATCAAGAAGGTGGTGCTCGCGTATTCCGGGGGACTCGATACTTCCGTCATCCTCAAGTGGCTGCAGGAGGAGTACGACTGCGAAGTGATCGCGTTCACCGCCGACATCGGGCAGGGCGAGGAACTCGGCCCGGCGCGCAGGAAGGCCAGGGCGCTCGGGGTGAAAAAGATCTTCATCGAGGACCTGCGCGAGGAGTTCGTGCGCGACTTCGTGTTTCCGATGTTCCGCGCCAACGCGCTGTACGAGGGAGAATATCTTTTGGGGACCTCGATCGCGCGGCCGCTGATCGCCAGGCACCTGGTTGAAGTTGCCCGCAAGACCGGTGCGGACGCCATCGCGCACGGCGCCACGGGCAAAGGCAACGACCAGGTGCGCTTCGAACTCGGCGCCTACGCGCTCATGCCGGATGTCAGGATCATCGCGCCCTGGCGGGAATGGGATCTCACCTCGCGGGAGAAGCTGCTCGATTACGCGAAGCGCCACCGCATCCCGGTGGACTACAGGAAAAAAAAGGGGGCGGCCCCCTATTCCATGGACGCCAATCTGCTCCACATTTCGTATGAAGGCGGGATACTCGAAGACCCGCGCTACGAGCCCGAGGAATCGATGTGGCGCCTCACCGTTGCACCCGAAAAGGCGCCGAACCGGCCGGAGTACATCGAGCTGACCTATGCGAAGGGCGATATCGTCGCCATCAACGGGCGCAAGATGAGCCCGGCTCAGGTGCTCGGCACCCTCAACCAGCTTGGCGGCAAGCATGGGATCGGCCGCCTCGACCTCGTGGAAAACCGCTACGTGGGGATGAAATCGCGCGGCTGCTACGAGACGCCCGGCGGCACCATCATGCTCAAGGCGCGGCGGGCGATGGAGTCGATCACGCTCGACCGCGAGGTGCTCGCTCTCAAGGACGACCTCATGCCGCGGTATGCTCGGCTCATCTACAACGGTTACTGGTTCAGCCCGGAGCGCCGGCTCCTGCAGACGCTCATCGACGAATCGCAGCAGCCGGTGAACGGCGTGGTGCGCGTAAGTCTTTACAAGGGTACCGTCATGACGGTCGGCCGGGAGTCGAAAACGCATTCGCTCTACGATCCCGCCATCGCCACGTTCGAGGACGACAAGGGCGCTTACGACCAGGCGGATGCAGCCGGATTCATCCGGCTCAACGCGCTGCGCATGCGCATTGCGGCGAGCCTCAACAGGCGCAAATGACGCGGGGTCCCGGGTGACTACGATCGCGGTCGTCAGGAAAAACGGGTATGCCGCCATCGCCGCGGACACGATGACCAAGTGGGGCACCGGCAAAGAGACCGCCGAATACATCATCAACCATTGCAAGGTCCTCAAGGTCGGCGGAAGCTATATCGGCGTCACCGGCAGCGCCACTTTCAAGACCATCCTGCAGGACTACTTCCGGCGCTCGCGCGCCTACGCCCGGTTCGACACGCCGTTCGAAATTTTCAGGACCTGGCAGAAGCTGCACTCGGCGCTCAAGCAGGACTACTACCTGGTGACCGGGCACAGCGAGGAGGACGCGCTCGAGTCCACGCGCATGGACGCGCTCATCGTCAACGCACGCGGCATCTTCGGCGTGGCCGCGCATCGCACGGTGCAGGAATTCTCGAAGTTCTACGCTTTCGGCAGCGGCGGTGATTTCGCCATGGGCTCCATGCATTCGACGTACGCCGAACAGAGCCGCTCGGCGGAGAACGTCGCGCGCGCCGCCATCGAGGCCGCCGCCGAGTTCGACGACAGCACCGGCGTGCCGGTCACGTCGTTTACTGTAAAATTGGCGCGACGCTAAATTACAGAAGAAAGAGGAGGCGCGGGAAATGCCATCCTTCGACATCGTATCCGAGGTGAACCAGGTAGAGGTCCACAACGCAGTAGACCAGTGCAACAAGGAGATCGGCAACCGCTTCGACTTCAAGGGCTCGGAGGCCCGGGTGGAGGTCGATGAAAAGCAGAAAAAGCTGACCGCCTACGCTGATGACGAGTTCAAGCTCGGTCAGCTTCGCGACGTGCTCACCGGCAAGCTCGCGAAGCGCGGCATCGACGTGCGCTGCCTGCAGCTCGAGAAGATCGAGAAAGTGAGCGGCAACAAGGTGAAGCAGGACATCGGGGTGCGCGCGGGCGTGGAACAGGACCTCGGCAAGAAGATCGTCAAGCTCATCAAGGACAGCAAACTCAAGGTCCAGGCGAGCATCCAGGGCGACGCCGTGCGCGTGGCGGGCTCGAAGAAAGACGCGCTCCAGGAGTCGATCGCGCTGGTGCGCAAGTCGATCACCGACTTTCCGCTGCAGTTCAAGAATTTCCGGGACTGAGCAACGGCTCAATCGGCGCCGGGCGCCGGGCGTTTCAGATTTCGGATCCAGCGACCGTACAGCCGGTCGGCCACCGCATGGAGCGCGCGCACCCGCGCCTCGACCCGTTCGGTCATCTCTTCGGGCGTCTGCACGCTCGGCACCCGCGCAGCGAGCGCCGCGACCTCTTTCCCCCAGTCCCGACACCAGGCCCGGATCAGCTCGGGCGTCATTTCCACGTGACACTGCATCCCCAGATGCGGCCCCAGCGCGAACATCTGGTTTTCGCAGTTCGCGCTGGAGGCAAGCCGCGTCGCGCCGGGCGGTATCGAGAAGGTTTCGCCGTGCCAGTGGAACGATTCGAACGGCATGAGCGGCGCACCGAACCAGCGCTCGGTCTCGGGATTCGCAGCGGGTTCCATCCTGCCCCAGCCGATTTCCTTCACCGGATTGCGCATCACCACGCCGCCCATCGCTTTCGCCATCAGCTGACCGCCAAGGCAATGCCCGACCACCGGGATATCAGCCGCGACAGCGTTCCGTATCAGCTTGAGCGCTTCAGCGATCCACGGCAGTTCGTCAGTGACGCTCATCGGACCGCCCATGAATGCCAGTCCGCCGCATGCCTGCGGGTCGCGGGGCAGCGGCTCGCCCTCATCCACCTTCACCAGCCGCCAGGGGATCTCGTGGCGTTCCAGATATGTGGCAAAATAGCCCGGCCCTTCGGTGGGCGCGTGGCGCATGATGGCGACCGGTTTCATACGCGATGCATGTAAGAGTGCCTCAATGACGATGCGGAATGTTAGTCCTCTGCTGGCGCTTTTCCTACTCGGCGCCCAGCATGCCGGCGCGGCGGATATCAACGTGCTCGCGCTGATGTCCGGCAAGGCCGTTCTCGTCATCGACGGCGGCAAGCCGCGCACCGTGTCCGTGGGTCAGACCACGCCCGAGAAGGTCAGGCTCATCAGCGCCAGCAGCGAGGAAGCCGTGGTGGAGGTGGCTGGACAGCGCCGCACGCTGACGCTCGGCCAGCGCATCTCCATGGGAGACAGCGGTGGCGGTGGCTCGCAAAGCGCCACCCTCACCGCGGATTCGCGCGGCCACTTCTTCACGACGGCTGCCGTCAACGGCATCTTGCTGCGTTTTCTGGTCGATACCGGTGCTTCGGTCGTCACGTTGAGCGCCGCGGACGCCCGGCGGGCGGGAGTCCCTTATCGCAACGCTTCCAAGGGACTGCTGCAGACCGCGAATGGGGTCGTCGCCGCCTATCGCGTCAAGCTCGATACGGTGAGCCTGGGACGCATCACGCTGCACAACGTGGATGGCGTGGTGGTGGACAGCGACATGATGGGCGGCGTCGCGCTGCTCGGCCTGAGTTTCCTCAACCGCACCGAGATGCGGCGCGACGGCGACACGATGACGCTGACGAGGCGCTACTGAGTTCAGTTCCGCTTCGCGCTGTCCGGGACTTTTTCGTCCGCTTTCGTCTCTCCGCCGCCTTCCGCGATCAACGACAGGAGGTGACCGAAGCGCGTGCGCTTGGTCTCGAGGTAACTCCGGTTGGCGGAGCGCGGCGGCGCTTCGATCGGCACGCGCTCCGTCACGATAAGTCCGTAGTCTTCCAGCGCGGCCACCTTGTCGGGGTTGTTGGTCAACAGGCGTACCGCCTTGATGCCCAGGTCGAACAGAATGTGCGCGCCGGCCTTGTAGTCGCGCATGTCGGCGGCGAATCCCAGCGCGTGATTGGCTTCGATGGTGTCCTGACCCTGGTCCTGGAGCGCGTAAGCCCGCACTTTGTTGAGCAGTCCGATGCCGCGGCCCTCGTCGAACATGTAGACGAGCACCCCGCCGCCTTCGTTCTCGATCATGGCCAGCGCCGCATCCAGCTGTTCGCCGCAGTCGCAGCGCTCGCTGCCGAACACGTCGCCCGTCAGGCATTGCGAATGCAGGCGCACCAGCGTGGGCCGGTCGCCCGCGATGTCGCCCTTGACCAGCGCCACGTAGAGCGTGGTCTCCAGATTGTCGCTGTAGAGGTAGAGGCGGAACGCGCCGGCCTTGCGCGTCGGCAGGACCGTTTCGGCCCGGCGCCGGATCAGGCGCTCCATCTCCCGGTAGGCGACCAGGTCCGAGATGAGCAGGATGTTGATGCCGTGCCGTTCCGCAAAACGCTCGAGTTCCGGCATGCGCGCCATCGTGCCGTCCTCGTTCATGATCTCGCAGATCACGCCGGCCGGCTTCATTCCGGCCATCCGCGCAAGGTCCACCGCGGCCTCCGTGTGGCCGCGCCGCGCCAGCACGCCGCCATCGACCGCGCGCAGCGTCTGCAGGCGTCCGGGGCGGATCAGATCGGCGGGGCGGGTGTTGTCCGCGATGGCGACCTGTATGGTGCGCGCGCGGTCGTACGCCGACATGCCGGAGCCGACGCCTTCGCGAGCGTCGATCGGCGTGGCGAAGGCGGTCTGGAACCTGGTGGTGTTGATCTGATCGTCGGCGATCAGCGAAAGCCCGAGCGCGCGCATGCGCTCTTCGGTGAGCGCCAGCGAGACCAGGCCCCGGCCGTGCTGCGCCATGAAATTGATGGCCTCGGGCGTGGCCTTCTCGGCGGCGACGAACAGATCGCCTTCGTTCTCGCGCTCCTCGCTGTCCACGAGGATGACCATGCGACCGCGGCGCACGTCGGGCAGTATGCGCTCGATGATGAATTCGCTGGTCCGGTGCGCCATGGCTTTCCGTTCAGGATCCGGCGCGCGTGATGAGGCGCATGAACTCAGCGCGTGTCTTGTCGGCGTTGAACTCGCCGGTGAAGGCGGAGGTCGTCGCCACCGAGTGCTGCTTCTGGATGCCGCGCATGATCATGCACAGATGCTGCGCCTCGATCACCACCGCCACGCCCAGCGGCTTGAGCGTCTCGTCGATGCAGTTGCGGATGTCCACCGTGAGCCGTTCCTGCACCTGCAGGCGGCGCGCGAACGCGTCCACCACGCGGGGTATCTTCGACAGGCCCACGATGTAGCCGTTGGGGATGTATGCGACGTGCGCCTTGCCGAAGAACGGCAGAAGGTGGTGCTCGCACAGCGAGTACACTTCGATGTCCTTTACGATCACCATCTGCTGGTATTCCTCGCGGAACATCGCCGAGCGCAGGATCCCGGCCGGGTCGAGGTCGTATCCGTGGGTGAGAAACTGCAACGCCTTGGCGATGCGCTCGGGCGTCTTCAGCAGGCCCTCGCGATCGGGATCCTCGCCGAGGTCCTGGAGTATGGAGCGGTATTTCTCAGCGATACGCCGGACGGTGGCCGGATCGTACTGCTCGATCCGGGCATAACCGTCCATCTCGTTCTCTTCGAGCATCTGCCTGTTGAGCGCCATGGCGGTGTCGGGTCATTGTGTTAGGCACTCTCATTCTACTCCCCGAGTCGTGCGCGGATCGCTTTCACGATCCCGTCCGCGTTGAGACCGCATTCGGCAAGCTGGATTCCCGGATCGCCCTGGTCTATGAATCGGTCCGGCAGCCCGAGCTGCAGTACCGGCGTGGCGCTCCTGCGCCGCTGCAGCGCCTCTACGACAGCGCTCCCCGCCCCGCCCATGATGACATTCTCCTCCACGGTCACAAGCAGTGCGCAGCCGTCCGCGAGCTCGAGCACGAGCGCGTCGTCGAGCGGCTTGACGAAGCGCATGTTCGCCACCGTGGCATCGAGCGCCTCCCCTGCCTGCAGCGCCGGCGTCAGCATGGAACCGAAAGCGAGTATGACGATCCGGCCCGCTGCGGCACGGCGCCGGATCTCGCCTTTGCCGACGGGCAGCGCCTGCATTTCATTGTTCACGGCCACGCCCGGCCCGCTGCCGCGCGGATAGCGCACGGCGGCCGGCGTATCCAGCGTGAATGCCGTATAGAGCATCTGCCGGCACTCGTTCTCGTCGGCCGGCGCCATCACGGTCATGTTGGGCAGGCACCGCAGATAGGTGAGATCGAAGCTGCCGTTGTGCGTGGCGCCGTCGGCGCCCACGAGACCCGCGCGGTCGATGGCGAAGACGATCGGCAGATTCTGGATCTGGATATCGTGGATCAGCTGGTCATATGCGCGCTGCAGGAACGTCGAGTAGATGGCGACCACCGGCTTGTGGCCTTCGCAGGCCAGGCCCGCGGCGAAGGTGAGTGCGTGCTGCTCGGCGATGCCGGCATCGAAGTAGCGCGCCGGGTAGAGCTCCGCATACTTCACCAGCCCGGAGCCCTCGCGCATGGCGGGGGTGATGGCGACGAGCCTTTCGTCCCGCTGCGCCATGTCGCAGAGCCAGTCGCCGAAGATCTGCGTATAGGTCTGCTTGCCGCCGGACTTGCCGCCCGAAATGCCGTTCACGCGGTCGAACTTCGATACGCCGTGATAGAGAACGGGATCGGCTTCGGCGAGCTTGTAGCCCTGCCCTTTGCGCGTCACCACGTGCAGGAATTGCGGGCCCTTGAGCTGCCTGATGTTGTTCAATGTCGGGATGAGCGCATCGAGGTCGTGGCCGTCGATCGGGCCGATGTAGTTGAAGCCGAATTCCTCGAACAGCGTACCCGGCGTCACCATGCCTTTGACGTGTTCCTCGGCGCGCCGCGCCAGCTCGCCCAGTACTCTCTCCCCCAATCCTTTGGCTTTGGTATAGAACCGTCCCGACATCAGCTTGGCGAGATAGCGGTTCAGCGCGCCGACCGGCGGTGAAATCGACATATCGTTGTCGTTCAGTATCACGAGCAGGTCGGTGTCGGAGGCGCCGGCATTGTTGAGCGCCTCGAAAGCCATTCCGGCCGTCATGGCACCGTCGCCGATGATGGCGACGACGTGCCGCCTATCGCCCTTCAGGCGCGACGCGACCGCCATGCCGAACGCGGCGCTGATGGACGTGCTCGAGTGCGCTGTGCCGAAGGTGTCGTACTCGCTTTCCTCGCGCCGGGGAAATCCCGAAATGCCGCCCCACATCCGCAGCCTCTTCATGCCTTCGCGACGGCCGGTCAGCACCTTGTGGCCGTAGGTCTGGTGGCCCACGTCCCACACCAGCCGGTCGTGCGGCGTGTTGAAGACATAGTGCAGCGCGATGGTGAGTTCCACCGTACCGAGATTGGACGAGAGATGACCTCCGGTCTGACTCACGGACTCGAGCAGGAACGCACGCAGCTCATCCGCGAGCCGCGCCAGCTGGCTTCTTTCAAGCCGGCGCAGCTCGTGAGGGGAATTGATGCCCTTCAGCAGTTCGTACACGGGAAAGCGCAGCGGTGCATCAGAATTTGCGCAGCACGATGAAGTCGGCCAGTTGCCGCAGCCTCGCGGCGCGTTCGCCCAAGCCCTCGAGGGCGGCGAGCGCCTGCTGTCGCAAGTCCTCGGCGAACGCCTTCGATTCCGCGACGCCCATCGTGCTGACGTACGTGGGCTTGTTCTGCTCGGCGTCCTTGCCCGCGGTCTTGCCGAGGGTGGCGGTGGAAGCGTCCGCGTCCAGCACGTCGTCCACAACCTGAAATGCGAGCCCGACATACTTGGCGTAGCTGTCGATGCGGCCGAGCGCGCGCTCGTCCAGCGCGTCTCCGCATCGCAGCCCGAGCAGGATCGCCGCGCGGATCAGCGCGCCGGTCTTGTGGATATGCATGAACTCGAGCTCGGGCACGCTCAGCGCTTTCCCGACCGCTTCGAGATCGATCGCCTGCCCGCCTGCCATGCCGCGCGAGCCGGCCGCGATGGCGAGCAGCCTGATCATCTCCAGCTGCCGCGCGGGATCGTTCGCGAGGCGGTATTCGGACAGCAGCTGGAAGGCGAGGCTTTGGAGCGCATCGCCGACCAGCAATGCGGTCGGCTCGTCATACTCGACGTGGCAGGTCGGGCGTCCGCGGCGCAGCACATCGTCATCCATGCACGGCAGATCGTCGTGCACCAGAGAATAGGCGTGAATGCACTCGACTGCTGCGGCGGCAATGCCCACGCGCTCCGCGTCCGCGGCACTCAGCTCGCCCGCAGCGAAAGTGAGCAGCGGCCGCACGCGCTTGCCGGCGCCGAGAACCGCGTAGCGCATCGCCTGGTGCAGGCGCTGCGGCGCAATGTCCGGCGCCGTGAGCACCGTCTCCAGTACGGATTCAATGCGAGCCTGCCGGGCGTGGACCCAGCTCTGAAAGTCTGCGGGGACAGTCACTGTTCGGTGGGGCCGAAATTTTTCAGCACGCCGTTCTCGAGAAGTTTCACCTGCTGGGCGGCTTCCTGGAGCGCGGACTGGCAGAATTTGAGCAGTTCCGCGCCGCGCTTGTACGATGCCAGGGAGTCCTCCAGCGACAGCTGCCCGGATTCCATGCTGTCGACGATCTTTTCGAGTTCCGCCACTGCCGACTCGAAAGTTTGTGTATCCTGCGGCTTGGGCGGCTTGGACATGATGCGAGACTGCGGCTGACAAACTGAAAGGGTAGCCCAATCAGATGTTTGCGGTCAACGTAAGCAGGCGGGGCACGCGTCCGACTAACGGGCTCGCGCCGCACGTGCCGCAGCGGTCCATTCCGCGCACGCAGGCACCGCGTCCACCGGGTATCACCTAGGAGCATTTCGCAATGCATGCAACGCTGCCCCTGGTCGAGGCAAGCGACTTTCCGGCGATCCGCCGACTACGCAGCCATACGCTGCAGGTCAACCTCGGCTACAAATGCAATCAGAGCTGCCTGCATTGCCATGTGAATGCCGGTCCCACGCGGACCGAGATGATGGCCCGGGAAACCGTTTTCGAAGTGGTGGCTTTTCTCAAGACTTCGGCCATCAAGGTGCTCGATCTGACCGGTGGCGCGCCGGAACTCAATCCGCACTTTCGCACCCTGGTAGTCGCGGCGCGCAAGCTCGGCGTGCATGTGATGGACCGCTGCAACCTCACCGTGCTCGAGGAACCGGGACAGGAAGATCTCGCACAGTTCCTCGCGCACCTCAGCGTGGAAGTCGTCGCATCCCTGCCCTGTTACCTGGAAGACAACGTAGACCGTCAGCGCGGCAAGGGGGTGTTCGAGACCAGCGTGCGCGCCCTGAAACGGCTCAACGCACTCGGTTACGGCAAGCCTGACACCGGGCTTACGCTCAATCTCGTCTACAACCCGCAGGGCCCGGTGCTGCCCCCTGCACAGGACAGGCTCGAGCAGGACTATCGCCGGCATCTGGCCGAGCGCTACGGCATTGCCTTCAACCGTCTCTTCGTGCTGACCAACATGCCCATCCAGCGCTTCGGCAGCACGCTGATTTCGAAAGGCCAGTTCGCCGCTTACATGAATCTGCTCAAGAGCGCCTATCAGCCCCGCAACCTGGAATCCGTTATGTGCCGGACGCTGCTCTCCGTCGACTGGCGCGGCCATGTCTACGACTGCGACTTCAACCAGATGCTCGGACTCGGGCTGCAGTGGAAAGGCAAGCCGCGCGTGCACCTCAGGGAATTGATCGAGGCAGATCTGGAGGGCAACGCCATCGTGGTGAAGGACCACTGCTACGGCTGCACCGCAGGTCAGGGTTCGAGCTGCGGCGGGGCGCTCGATTAGCGCGATGAACTTTCCGGACTGGACGACGGGGGCTTACTTCTGGGGTTTTCTGCTCCTGTACGGCTCGGTGATGTACGCCGTGTCGCCGCAGGCGCGTACCGTATCGAGTTTTTTCGGCGGCACCGACGAATCCGGCAGGCCCGCCACCGAGTGGGCGCTGATGTGCAGCATCTTCATCAGCTGGATCTTCGCCAAATCGGTGACCAACGCGGCGAATCTTGGGGCGAGCTTCGGGGTCGTCGGGGGGCTCGCCTACGCCACGTATTGGCTGTCCATCCCAATTGCAGGGATCGTGATTTATTGGCTGCGGACGCGGCATGGCGCTACCGGCCTCGTGTCTTTCCTGGTGTCCCGGTACGGCAGGCTCGCCGCCCTCGCCTTTGCGGTCGCCATCCTGATCCGGCTCTACAACGAGGTGTGGAGCAACACCGCGGTCGTGGGCGCCTATTACGGCAATGCCGGCGAATGGACCTTCATCGCAGCCGCCCTGCTGTTCACTGCGGTCACGTTGCTGTACAGCATCAAAGGCGGGCTGCGCAGCTCCATCTTCACCGACGTCATCCAGGCCGTGCTGTTCGTCGTCGCGATGAGCATCGTGCTGCTGGTGATCGTGCCGAAACACGGCCTCGACACGCTGCTCGCAAGCGGTCAGTTCAGGCTCGATGCTGGCATGGACCTTGTCCTGGTGGCGCTCCTCCAGGTGCTGTCCTACCCGTTTCACGACCCGGTATTGACGGACCGTGGTTTTATAACCGAAGAAAAGAAGATGCTGCGCGCGATGATCATCGCCGGCGTGCTGGGGTTTGTTTCCATCTTTGCCTTCAGCCTGGTGGGCATGCACGCGCGCATCGAAGGCCTGCCGCAGGGGGATAACATGCCGGGCGCAGTTGCAATGGCATTCGGCATCGTTCCTTATCTTTTGATGACCATCCTGATGATCATGGCGGCAGGTTCCACGCTCGATTCAACTTTTTCCTCGGTGGCCAAGTCGGTCGGCCGCGAACTGCCGCTGCTGGCGGGGCGCCAGTCCGGCACGCGTTCGATCGTGATCGGGACGTGGACCATGGTCGCCATCGCGGTACTGGGCAACATCCCGATGATCGCGGGCACGGATATTCTCAAGGCGACGACCATCAGCGGCACCATGGTCATGGGGCTGGCACCGATCTTCCTGCTGTCGCCGCTGGTGCGGTACTCTCCCTGGAGCTTCCACCTCGCGTTCTGGCCCGGCGTCGTGCTCGGCGTTGCGCTTACGCTGGATGCGATTCCGCCGTCATGGGCAATCGGCACCGGCAAGTATGCGCTTCTGCTGGGGACGAACCTTTACGGGCTCGCGCTATGCTGCACCGGGTTTTTGCTTCCGCTCGCCTGGCAGCGCGCGCGGCAAGCCGGCTAGCGCAATGCAGCCGGGCCGCAGTTGTCCGCTGCACTACCGGTACTCGCCGGCCAGCCTCGCTGCCGGGCCGGACATCGCAGCCGATTTCCTGTACGTCGTGGGCGGTCTTTACGGCAACCTGCCGGCGCTCGAGGCGCTGCTGGACATGGCGGCACGCGAGCCGGGCCGGGTCATGCTGGTCTTCAACGGCGATTTCCACTGGTTCGACATCGATGAGGAAACGTACTCGGCGATCAACGCCGTAGTGCTGCGTCACGTCGCGCTCCGGGGCAACGTGGAGACGGAAATCGCCGGCGATGACCCGGCCGCCGGCTGCGGGTGCGCCTACCCTGACTGGGTGACCGACGAGGAGGTGGCCCGCTCGAACGCGATCAGCGAACGCTTGCGCGCCACCGCGCACCGCTTTCCCGGCTTGCGCGCACGCCTTGCGGCGCTCCCCATGCACGCCACGGCGCGGGTTGGCGCAGTTCGGGTAGGCATCGTGCACGGCGACGGGCATGCGCTCGCCGGATGGCGCTACGCGCAGGAAGTGCTGCGGGAAGAAACGCAGTGCGATGCGCTCGCTTCCGACTTCAGCGATGCGGAGTGCCGGATCATCGCGAGCAGCCACACCTGCCTGCCGGTCGCGATCGATTGCACCAGTGCGCAGGGACGCTGCGTGCTCATCAACAACGGCGCGGCAGGCATGCCGAATTTCCGCGACAGCCGCCATGGCGTCGTCACGCGCATCGCGCCCGTGCCGTCCACCCGCGCCACACCACTTTATGCAACCCGGCTGGACGGGGTGGTCATAGAGGCGCTGCCCTTGCACTACGACCATGCCCGCTGGCTGCGGGACTTTCTCGCGAACTGGCCGTCCGGAACGCCAGCGCACCAGTCATACTACAAAAGGATCGCCCACGGTCCGTCCTACGAGCTGGAGGACGCCGTGCGCTGGCGCACTGCCAGGGCGCTGGACAAACCGTATCGGTCGGCAAGGGAGCGAGTCGGGACATGAACAAGGCAAAAATTGCTCTGCTCGCAGCGATTGCGGTACTGATCGTTGCTTTCTTTGCGCTCGACTTCGGGCGCTATCTTTCGCTGGACTACTTCAGTGCGCAGCAGGCGGCACTCCGCTCCCACGTCGAGGCGCATCCCTTGCAGTCGGCGCTCGCCTTTTTTCTGATCTACGTCGCGGTCACCGGGCTGTCCCTGCCGGGCGCCGCGCTGATGACGCTCGTTGCCGGCGCCTTGTTCGGTCTGCTCTGGGGCACGGTCATCGTGTCTTTTGCTTCCAGCCTGGGCGCAACCCTCGCGTTCCTGGCTTCCCGGTTTCTGCTGCGGGACTGGGTGCAGCGCAAGTTCGGCGAGAAGCTGAAGCCCATCAACGACGGTGTCGCGCGCGAAGGCGCCTTCTATCTTTTCGCGCTGCGCCTCGTGCCGGCGTTTCCGTTCTTCGTCATCAATCTCGTGATGGCGTTGACCCCGATCCGCACCTGGACGTTCTACTGGGTGAGCCAGGCGGGCATGCTGGCCGGCACTCTCGTCTTCGTCTACGCCGGCACCAAGCTCGGCGAATTCCAGGTTTCGTTCGGACTGCTGGCGGCACTCGCGCTGCTCGGAATCTTTCCTCTGCTCGCGAAGAAACTGCTGGACGCGCTCAAGGCACGCAAGGTGCTGGTACGCTGGCCGCGGCCGAAGTCGTTCGATCGCAATCTGGTCGTCATCGGCGCCGGATCGGCGGGACTGGTCGCCGCCTACATCGCGGCAGCGGTCAAAGCGAAGGTGACGCTGATCGAGAAGCACCGGATGGGCGGCGACTGCCTCAATACCGGTTGCGTGCCGTCCAAGGCGCTGATCAAGACGGCGAGGGTCCTCGCTACGCTCAAGCACGCCCGCGAGTTGGGATTGAAGAATGTGACGGTCGAATTCGACTTCGCCGAAGTCATGGAGCGCGTGCAGCGGGTGATCCGCGCCGTCGAGCCGCACGATTCCGTAGCGCGCTACAGCGCACTGGGCGTGGAATGCATTCAGGGCGAAGCACGGATCACCTCGCCCTATACGGTGGAGGTCGCGACACCCGCCGGCAAACGGACGCTTACCACGCGCAGCATCGTGATCGCGGCCGGTGCGCGCCCGTTCGTGCCGCCCATACCGGGCATCGAAGACGTAGGCTACGTCACCTCGGACACCGTGTGGAACCTGCGGGCGCTGCCGAAGCGGCTGGTGGTACTGGGCGGCGGACCGATCGGCTCGGAGCTTACGCAGTGCTTCGCCCGACTCGGCTCGAAGGTGACCCAGGTGGAGATGCTGCCGCGCATCCTGATACGTGAGGATCCTGAAGTTTCGGACATGGTCGCCCGCCAGTTCCGCGGGGAAGGGATCAATGTGCTTACGGAGCACAAGGCCAAGCGGTTTCTGCTCGAGAACGGCGAAAAAATTCTGGTTTGCGAGTCAGGCGGAACCGAGGTGCGGGTCCCGTTCGATACGCTGCTCTGCGCCGTGGGGCGCGTCGCCAACACCGAAGGCTACGGCCTGGACACGCTCGGCATACCGGTAACCCGAGCCCGGACCGTCGAAGTGAACGAGTTCATGCAGACCAGCTATCCCAACATCTATGCCTGCGGGGACGTCGCAGGCCCTTATCAGTTCACGCATACCGCGGCGCATACCGCGTGGTATGCGTCGGTCAATGCATTGTTCGGCCGCTTCCGCAAGTTCCGTGCGGATTTCTCGGTCATACCATGGGCCACGTTCACCGACCCTGAGGTCGCGCGCGTCGGCCTCAACGAAACCGAGGCGCGGGAGAAAGGCATACCGCACGAAGTGACGGCCTACGACATTGCACACCTCGACCGTGCCATCGCGGACGGGACGGCGCGCGGTCTCGTCAAGGTGCTGACCGCGCCGGGCAGCGACCGCATACTGGGCGCAACCATCGTGGGTGAGCATGCGGGCGACCTCATCATCGAATTCATCTCCGCCATGCGCCACCGTATCGGCCTCAACCGGATACTGGCGACCATACACATCTATCCGACGCTGGCGGAAGCGAACAAGTACGCCGCCGGCGCATGGAAGCGCGCTGCGGTGACGCACGGGCAACTGGCGTTCGTCGAAGCCTTCCATCAATGGATGCGCGGCGCGGCGAGCGTGCCCGCCGTCTTGAGCCGCCTCATGCGCGTGCCGTGGGACCGCGAGCGCGCCTTCCAGTCCGAGCCGCACTGAGCCTCACTTTCAGACACCTGGGGATGTCGGTCTCGATCATCGTTCCGTGCCTCAACGAAGCGGACGGCATCGCGCAGGCGCTGGAGGCCTTGCAGCCGCTGCGGGGGGGCGGCGTGGAAGTACTCGTAGTGGATGGCGGCAGCAGCGATGACACGGTGGAACGCGCCCGGAACCTCGCGGATCGAGTGATAAACGCCGCGCGCGGCCGGGCGCTGCAGATGAATACGGGCGCGGCGCAGGCCCGCGGCGGGATACTGCTCTTTCTCCACGCCGACTGCCGGTTGCCCGCAGTCGCGGACGGACTGATCATCGACGGCCTGCACCGCACGCGCAGAAGCTGGGGGCGCTTCGATGTCAGGCTCGACGGCCGCTCGCCGCTACTGCGCATGGTGGGCATGTTGATGAACCTGCGCTCGCGGTGGACCGGCATTGCGACCGGCGACCAGGGCATGTTCGTAACGCGCTCGCTGTTCGAAGCGGTGGGCGGTTTCCCGGAAATCGCACTGATGGAGGACGTCGAACTGTCGCGTCGCCTGAAGCGTTACGGGCGCCCGCTATGCCTGCGCCACCGCATGGACGTATCGGCGCGGCGCTGGGAGACACAGGGCGTGGTGCGCACCATCCTGCTCATGTGGCGCCTGCGGCTCGCCTACTGGCTCGGCGCGCACCCCGATGTGCTCGCCTTGCGCTATGCCGCCCACCGCAAGTGATACGCGCCTCATCGTCTTCGCGAGGACCCCGCAGCCGGGCGCCGTAAAGACCCGGCTCATTCCGCTGCTCGGCGCGGAAGGGGCTGCCGCCTTGCACGTCCGTCTCCTGGAGCGCACGCTCGCCACGGCGCGCGCCGCCGACATCGGGCCAGTCGAACTTCACTGCACTCCCGACTGCGAACACGCGTACATTCGTGAGTGCGCGGCACGCTATCGCGTCTCGCTCATACGGCAAGTGGAGGGTGATCTCGGCGCGCGGATGGCCCGTGCGCTCAATCGCGCCCTTCAGCGGAGCCGTAATGCACTCGTGATCGGCACGGACTGCGCGGTATTGACCGCGCAACATTTGCAGGAGGCGCGTCAGGCGCTGCACGAGGGAGTGGATGCCGTCATCGTGCCCGCGGAAGACGGCGGCTACGCCTTGATCGGGCTCAACCGCTGCGATCCACGCATCTTTGCCGGCATAGCCTGGGGCGGTGCAGAAGTGTTGAACCAAACGCGGGCGCGCCTCTCCGAGTTGGGATGGCAATGGCGGGAGCTGGAGACCCTCTGGGACGTCGACCGCCCGGAAGATTATCGCCGGCTTCTTGCTTCGCGCCTGATCGACCCCGTATCGGGGCACGATAGTCCTGCATAAACGGGCATTTACTCCCGCCCCCGCGGGGCGGCTGCCGTGCCGGACGCGCAGAATTCCGTTGCCTTTTTCACCGGGTTCGGGAAGAATAGCGCCTCTTTTTCAGGGGCTTAGTCGTTCATGCTCACGTTCGCGAAGCGCCGCCGACGACCACATTGAAATTTTTTCAGGGGTAAAGACCTTTTCTGCATGTCCGACCTTTCGACGCTGTCCGTACTCAGCACCGCCCCCACCCAGCTTCCTGTCCACTGGTATTTCGATCCCCGGATCTACGAGCTAGAAAAACGCCTGCTGTTCGATGCCGGCCCCGGCTACATCGGCCACGAGCTGATGGTACCCAACGCAGGCGACTATCAGACCCTCGACTGGCTGGGTCATGCCAAGGCGCTGGTTCGCAACGGCAATGGGATCGAGCTGCTGTCGAACGTATGCCGCCATCGGCAGGCGTTGATCCTCAAGGGCCGGGGCAACGCCCGCAACATCGTCTGCCCGCTCCATCGCTGGACTTACGATCTGGAGGGCAAGCTGCTCGGCGCCCCGCACTTTTCCCCGAACCCCTGCCGCGATCTCGCGAAGTCGCCGCTCACGCGCTGGAACGGCATGCTGTTTGCGGGCCGTCGCGACGTCGGCCGCGATCTCGGCGCGCTCGGTGTCGCGAAGGCTCTCGATTTTTCCGACTTCATGTTCGATCACGTCGAGATCGACGAATACGCGTGCAACTGGAAAACCTTCATCGAGGTCTATCTCGAGGACTATCACGTCGAACCTTTTCATCCCGGCCTCGGAAACTTCGTGGACGTGTCGGACCTCAAGTGGGAATTCGGCAACTGGTACAGCGTGCAGACGTGCGGGGTCAACCGCGCGCTCAAGCGTCCCGGCAGCGCCGTCTACCGCCGCTGGCACGACGAGGTGCTGCGATACGGCGAAGGCAGCATGCCGAGCCACGGGGCGATATGGCTCACCTATTTCCCGAACATCATGGTGGAGTGGTACCCGCATTCCCTCGTGGTCAGCACGATCGTCCCACGCGGACCCGAGGCGTGCTCCAACGTGGTGGAGTTCTATTATCCGGAAGACATCGTGCTGTTCGAGCGCGAATTCGTCGAAGCCGAGCAGGCGGCCTACAGGGAGACCGCGATCGAGGATGCGGAGATCTGCGCGCGGATGACGGACGGGCGACGCGCGCTGATGCAGCAGGGTCTCAACGAAACGGGGCCATACCAGTCCCCACTCGAGGATGGCATGGCGCACTTCCACGCATTCCTGCGGCGACATATCGAGCCGCACGCGTAAAGAAGCGGCGCCCATGCCGTACACCACCCTGGTAAGCGTCCAGGAGCTCGCGGCCCATCTTCACGATGCGGGCTGGATCGTGTGCGATTGCCGTCACGATCTCGCCGACTACGGGGCGGGGCGCAGGGCTTACGCGGAATCGCATGTACCCGGCGCGCGATTTCTCCATCTGGACGAGGACCTGTCCGGCCCGAAAACGGGCTTGAATGGCCGCCATCCCCTGCCGCACCCCATCACGCTCACGCTGCGTCTCGGCGCGCTGGGCATCGACAACGCCGCCCAGGTGATCGCATACGACGCGAGCGGCGGCGTGTATGCCGCGCGGCTGTGGTGGATGCTGCGCTGGGTGGGACACCAGCGCGCGGCCGTGCTGGATGGCGGGTGGCGCGCCTGGCTGGGTGCATCGCATGCGGTGACCGCCGAGGTGCCGGAACCGCGGCCCACGACGTTCAATCCCGGTCTGCAGCCCGACCGTGGGACAGATGTGCGGTATCTCACCGCACACCTGGAGGAACTGCTGGTAGTCGATGCGCGCAGCCCGGACCGTTTCCGTGGCGACAATGAAACGCTCGATCCCGTCGCCGGGCATATTCCCGGCGCGGTGAACCGCTTCTACAAACTCAATCTCGGCGCAGACGGACATTTCAAGGATGCCGCCGAACTCAAGAGGGAGTTCGCACAGTTGATCGGTTCGCGCTCTCCGGCGCGGGTCGTACACCAGTGCGGCTCGGGCGTGACGGCCTGCCACAATCTGCTCGCCATGGAAATCGCCGGCCTTACGGGATCGATTCTGTATCCCGGTTCGTGGAGCGAATGGTGCGCGGATCCCGCCCGCCCCGTCGCAACCGGAGCCGCTTGAGCGTTTGGCTTCGATCGCCAGGCGCGTC
>JBQTHU010000119.1:0-11336 GCA_052389535.1 Betaproteobacteria bacterium
TCTGGGTGTCAGGCCGGATTGGAGATGCTGCGTTGGCGCTGGCCGCAATGAAGCAGCGGCTGCGGTTGACTGCTAAAGAACTGCAGAAGGTGCAGCGACGGCTGGATCGCCCGTCCCCGCGCGTGGCACTCGGCGCAGCACTGCGCGGAATCGCGCGCAGCGCGATCGACATTTCGGACGGACTGTGCGCCGACCTCGGTCATATCTGCGAGCGCTCGCGGGTGTCGGCGTTGGTCGAATTCGACCGTCTGCCCGTTTCACCAATCGTGCGCAGGCATCTCGAAGTCGCCGCGGGACGCGAGGCGGTGCTGGCAGGCGGAGACGACTACGAGCTCTGCTTTACGGCGCCGCGGGTGCGCCACCGCGCCGTGCTGTCCGCGGCAGCGCGTGCGCGAACCAAAGTGAGCGTCATCGGCCGGATAACGGCGCCCTCCCGGCGACCGCGGGTGACGGTCCTCGCTCGCGACGGCAGGCGCATGGAACTCAAGAGTGGCGGATACGACCATTTCCGCTGACGGCGGCCGGCGCGCCTCGTGGCGCTTCGTGCTGCAGCATCCCGCGCATCTGGTCGCGTTCGGTCTGGGCGTGGGGCTCGTCCCGGGCGCCCCGGGTACCGCCGGAACGCTGCTCGCTTTTCCGCTGTACTGGGCACTCGCGCCCCGCATCGGTCCCCACGCGTTTCTGGCGGTCATCGCAGTTCTGTTCCTGATCGGCATGTGGGCGTCCGAGCACACGGGCCGCGCGTTGGGCAGGGCCGATCACGGCGGCATCGTGTGCGACGAAGTGGTCGCGTTCCTGCTGGTGCTGTTCTTCACACCTGCGCACCCGCTGTGGCAGGCCGGGGCGTTCCTGCTGTTCAGAGTGTTTGATATTCTCAAGCCGCCGCCAATTCGCTACTTCGATCGTACGATCGGGGGCGGATTCGGCGTCATGTTCGACGATTTGCTGGCGGCGTTCTATGCACTGATCGTGCTGGCCATAGCGAGGATAGCGACGGGATCATGACCGAAGACATGTTGTGCCAGTTGGCGGAGCGGGTGGGCGAGGCGCTCAAAACGCAGGGACTCATGCTCGCCACGGCGGAATCGTGCACCGGCGGCGGCGTGGGGGAGGCGATCACGCGGGTAGCGGGCAGCTCGGACTGGTTCGAGCGCGGCTTCATCACCTACACCTATATTTCCAAGCGCGAAATGCTGGGTGTGAATTCCGATACGCTGGGGACGCACGGGGCGGTATCCGAGCCGACTGTGCGCGAAATGGTGACCGGCGCGCTGGAACGCAGTCACGCCCAGGTGGCGCTCGCGGTAAGCGGAACCGCCGGCCCGGGGGGCGGCACGCCGGACAAGCCCGTCGGCACGGTGTGCTTCGCGTGGGGCGTCAAGGATGGCGCGCCGATCAGCGAGACCCGACATTTTGCGGGCGACCGCCAGGCGGTGCGCAACCAGTCGGTGATACACGCGCTGAACGGGGTGCTGCGGCTGCTGGAGGAAAAAAGCTGATCTCGCAAATCGGAGTCATCCGTTCCGAAGGGGCCGCGTTAAGTCGTTTGTGACATAATTCCAGGCTTATATACGGGGGAAGAGATGGACGAAAACAAAACCAGGGCGCTGGCGGCGGCGCTTTCTCAGATCGAGAAGCAGTTCGGCAAAGGATCGATCATGCGCCTGGGCGAATCGGAAATCGCCCGGGACATTCAGGTGGTATCCACCGGTTCTCTGGGGCTCGACATTGCGCTCGGCATCGGCGGGCTGCCGCGCGGCCGCGTGGTGGAGATCTACGGGCCGGAATCGTCGGGCAAGACGACGCTCACGCTGTCGGTGATCGCGCAGATGCAGAAGCTGGGTGGCACGGCGGCCTTCATCGACGCCGAGCATGCGCTCGACCCGCAGTATGCGGGGAAACTGGGCGTGGATGTCGAGCAACTCCTGATCTCGCAGCCCGACAACGGCGAGCAGGCGCTCGAAATCGCCGACATGCTGGTGCGCTCCGGGTCGGTGGACGTCGTCGTCATCGACTCGGTGGCCGCGCTGGTGCCGAAGGCGGAGATCGAAGGCGAGATGGGCGAGCCGCAGATGGGCCTGCAGGCGCGGCTCATGTCGCAGGCGCTGAGAAAGCTCACGGCGAACATCAAGCGTTCCAACACCCTGGTGATCTTCATCAACCAGATCCGCATGAAGATCGGGGTCATGTTCGGCAATCCCGAGACCACGACGGGCGGGAACGCGCTCAAGTTCTATGCCTCGGTGCGGATCGACATCCGCCGCATCGGCTCGATCAAGAAGGGCGATGAGGTGATCGGCTCCGAGACGCGGGCCAAGGTGGTCAAAAACAAGGTCGCGCCGCCGTTCCGCAACGCTGACTTCGACATCCTCTACGGCGAAGGCATTTCGCGGGAAGGGGAGATCATCGAACTGGGCGTCGCGCACCGCATCGTCGACAAGTCCGGCGCCTGGTACACCTACGGCAAGGACCGCATCGGCCAGGGCAAGGACAACACACGCGATTATCTGAAGGAACATCCCGAGATAGCGCGGGAAATCGAGAGCAAGGTGCTCGCCGCGGTGGGTATCGGTGTCGCAGAGCCCAAGCCAGAAGCCAAACCCGAGCCGCGAAAAGCCGTCGGTTAGCCTGCGCGCGCGGGCGCTCAGGCTGCTCGCGCGGCGCGAACACACCCGGCTCGAGCTCAAGCGCAAGCTTGCGGCGCATGCCGAGGACGGCGGCGAGATCGAGAAGCTGCTCGACGAATTGACCACGCGCGGCTGGCTCGCGGAAGCCCGTGTCGCCGAGCAGGTGATACACACGCGGCGGGGCCGGTACGGCAGCCGCCGCATACGCCAGGAACTGCTCGCCAGGGGGGTGGCCGAAGAAATAGTGGCCGCGGCGCTGCCGCAGTTGAAAGAGAGCGAACTCGATGCGGCGCGCGCCATATGGCGCCGCAAGTTCAAGGCGCCCCCAAGCGACCGGGCGGAGCACGCGCGGCAGGTGCGGTTCATGCAGGGCCGCGGCTTCGCCATGGAAACCATACTGAAAGTGATACGCTCAAGTGGAACGGACGATGAGGATGCATAGGGCTGTCGCGGTCGCGCTTTTATCGGCGTGGCTGATGGCAGGCTGCGACTATCTTCCGTTTGGCTATACCGCCATCAAGGAGATTGCTGCGGCGCCGGGCAGTTTCGAAAGCAAGGAAGTGAAGATCAGGGGCAGGGTGACCGCCGCGATCAAGCTGCCGATCCTGGGCCAGTCGTTCACGGTGCGCGACGAGAGTGGCGAGATCACGGTGATGACGAACGGCACGCTCCCGCAGGAGAACACCGAGATTGCGCTCACCGGCATCGTGAAGAGCGCCGCGATCGTGGGCGGGCAGTCGATCGGTTTGAGAGTTGAGGAAACGAAGCGCATTCGTTAGTTTCGGCAGGGACGCGATACAGGGCGTGCAATGAAGAGCAGCGACATCCGCAGGGCATTTCTCGATTATTTCGCGCGCCAGGGGCACACCGTGGTGGCGTCGAGCCCGCTCGTGCCGGGAAACGACCCGACGCTGCTCTTCACCAATTCCGGCATGGTGCAGTTCAAGGACGTGTTCCTTGGCCACGAGAAGCGAGCCTACGTCCGCGCCACCACCGCGCAGCGCTGCGTGCGCGCCGGCGGCAAGCACAATGATCTCGAAAACGTCGGCTACACCGCGCGGCACCATACCTTCTTCGAGATGCTCGGCAACTTCAGCTTCGGCGACTACTTCAAGCGCGACGCCATCCGCTATGCGTGGGAGCTGCTGACGAAAGTCTACGGGCTCGCGCCCGAGCGCATGTGGACCACCGTCTATCACGAGGACGACGAGGCCTACGAAATCTGGACCAAGGACATCGGCGTGCCGAAGGGGCGCTGCGTGCGCATCGGCGACAAGCCGGGCGCGCCGAAATACCAGAGCGACAACTTCTGGCAGATGGCGGACACCGGGCCGTGCGGGCCGTGCAGCGAGATCTTCTGGGATCACGGGCCGGCGATTGCGGGCGGTCCACCGGGATCAAAGGATGCGGACGGCGACCGCTACGTCGAGATCTGGAATCTGGTGTTCATGCAGTTCAATCGCGACGAATCGGGAAAGATCCACCCGCTGCCCAAGCCGTCCGTGGATACCGGGATGGGGCTGGAGCGCATCGCGGCGGTGCTGCAGAACGTGCACTCGAACTACGAGATCGATCTTTTTCAGGAGCTCATCAAGGCGGCGGCGCGGGAAACCCACAGCAAGGATTACAGCAGCAATTCGCTCAAGGTCATCGCGGACCATATCCGGGCCTGCAGCTTCCTGATCGTGGACGGCGTCATTCCTTCCAACGAAGGGCGGGGCTACGTGCTCCGCCGCATCGTGCGCCGCGCCATCCGCCACGGCTATAAGCTTGGCCAGACCGATCCGTTCTTCCACCGCATCGTCGTCGATCTGGCGAAGGCGATGGGCGAGGCGTATCCGGAACTCGTGAAGTCCGCGGAACGCGTGTCGCAGGTCCTGCGCCAGGAGGAGGAGCGCTTCGCGGAGACTTTGGCGAACGGCATGAAAGTGCTGGAGGGCGCGCTCAACCGCGAAGACCGGATGCTCGACGGCGAGACGGTGTTCCAGCTCTACGACACGTTCGGCTTCCCGGTCGACCTCACCGCCGACATCGCGCGCGAGCGCGACGTGCGCGTCGATTACGCAGGGTTCGAGGCCGCGATGGAACGGCAGCGCGAGCGTGCCCGCGCCGCGTCCAAGTTCTCCGCGGCGGCGAATCTCGACTACCGGGGCGCGGCGACTGAATTCCACGGTTACGACGCGCTGCAACTCGAAGCGAAGGTCGTGGCGCTCTACGACGGCGAAGGCGTGCAGGCGCAGGAAATCGAAGCGGGCGCCTTCGGCATCGTGGTGCTCGACCGCACGCCGTTCTACGCCGAATCCGGCGGGCAGGTCGGCGACCGCGGCGAGCTGGCCGGCGTCAACGGCACTTTCGAGGTGCGGGACACGCAGAAGATCCAGCCCACGGTGTTCGGGCACAAGGGCGTGCTGCGCACCGGCCGACTGAGAGTGGGCGACACGGTGCTCGCGGCAGTCGACGCCGAGCGCCGCGTGCGCACCGTGCGCAACCACTCGGCGACCCACCTCATGCACAAGGCCTTGCGCGAGGTGCTCGGGCCTCACGTGCAGCAGAAGGGTTCGCTGGTCGATTCGGAGCGCACGCGCTTCGACTTCTCGCACAACGAGCCGCTCACCGACGAGCAGATCCGCAAGGTGGAGGCCATGGTCAACGCCGAGATTCTCGCCAACGCGGCGACTACGGCGCGCGTCATGAAGTTCGACGAGGCGGCGAAAGCCGGCGCGCTGGCGTTCTTCGGCGACAAGTACGGTGACGAAGTGCGCGTGCTGGACATCGGCACTTCGCGCGAGCTGTGCGGCGGCACGCACGTCAAGCGCACCGGCGACATCGGCTTCTTCAAGGTGATCTCCGAAGGCGGCATTGCCGCCGGGGTGCGCCGCATCGAGGCGACGACCGGTGAGTGCGCGCTCGCGTGGGTGCAGGCGATGGAGAAGGGCGTCTCCGAGTTGGCTGCAGAGGCCGGTTTTCGCGAGAAGAACCTCTCGGGGGTGCGTCAGCGCCTCGCCGCGCTGCAGGAAGCGAACCGGGCGCTCGAAAAAGAGCTGGCGCGGTTGAAGTCGAAAATGGCCTCCTCGCGCGGCGACGAGCTGGCGGAGCAGGCGGTCGCGGTGAAAGGCGTCAAGGTGGTGGCCGCCGCCATCGAGGGCGCAGACGTCAAGGCGCTGCGCGAGGCGGTGGACAAGCTGAAAGACAAGCTCAAGTCCGCGGCCGTGGTGTTGGCTGCGGCCCACGACGGCAAGGTGTCATTGATCGCCGGCGTGACCTCCGATATCAGCGCGAAGGTGAAGGCGGGCGACCTCGTGAATCACGTCGCGCAGCAGGTGGGCGGGAAAGGCGGCGGCCGGCCCGACATGGCGCAGGCCGGCGGCAACGACCCGACGAAGCTGCCGCAGGCGCTCGAGTCGGTGCGCGCCTGGGTTGAGCAGCGGCTTTAACAATTCCCGGAGGATTTCATGTCGGAATCGAAGCAGGCCTTGCTTCGCGCGAAGGATATCGAGGCGATTCCCGAGCATGCGCGGGTGCATGCGCTGGATGCCGAGGCCATCCGGCACACGCGCTCGCTGGGCGATGCGGTGGGCCTCAGCATGATCGGCGTGCATCTGGTGCGGCTCACGCAGGGCCGCCGCAGCAGCGTCTTTCACTTCCACCATCACGACGAGGAATGGATCTACGTGCTGTCCGGCCGCGGCGTTGCCGAGATCGGTGACGAGCGCCTCGATGTCGGCGCGGGAGACTTCATGGGATTCGTCGCCGAGTCGCTTCCGCACAATCTATTCAATCCCAACGCCGAGGATCTCGTCTATCTGGTGGGCGGCAACCGCCTGCCGTACGACGTGTGCGACTACCCGCGCGTCCGCATGCGGCGCTACCGGACCAGCGGCGTGAACGAGTACGTGAGCCTGGACGCGCTGCGCAAGCCGTAGCGCTACTCGCTGCTAGCGGCCCTCAGAACAAAAAATGCCTCCACGGGGCAGGGCGGCGGTTAATCCTAACCTTTTCCGATACCCGCTTCTGCAATCACCTTCCGCCATTTCGCTATTTCTGACTGGATCAACTTGCCGAACTCTTCAGGGCTCGTAGGCTCCGGGTCCAGTCCGGCCGTTTGCAGCTTCTTGGCGAGATCGGGATTCGTCAGCGCTTTGCGGGCTGCTGCGTTCAGTCGCGCGATGACCTGCTTTGGCGTCCCCGCCGGCGCAAGCAGCCCATACCAGGTGTTGAACTCGTAGCCAGGGACTCCTGCTTCTGAGATCACTGGCAAGTCGGGCAGCGAGGAAGAACGCTTGCTCCCGCTCACCGCCAGGGGCCGCAATCGGTTCGCCTTGATATGGCCGAATACCGTCGGGATCGGCGTCAACACGCATTGCACCTCTCCGCCTATCATCGCCGTCACCGCCGGGCCGCCGCCCTTGTAGGGCACATGGAGCAGCTTGATGCTCGCCACGCTCTGGAGATAAGCCATCGAGAGGTGCGTGGAGCTGCCTGCTCCGGCTGAGCCGAAGGAGATCTTGCCGGGATTCGCCCGCGCTGCCGCGACCCAGTCCTTCAGCGTCTTGTAGGGTGTATTGCTGTTTACGACCAGCACGCTCGGGGTGAAGCCGACGAGCGAGACGGGCGTGAGCGCTTTCAGCGCTTCATAGCCCCGGTCCGGGCGCAGCGTTTCGTTGACCGCCAATCCGATGTTGTTGACGATGAGGGTGTAGCCGTCGGGGTTCGCCTGTGCCGCCAGTTGGGTGCCCAGTGCGCTCCCGGCACCACCACGGTTGTCCACGACGAGTTGCTGTCCGAGTTGCTGCGTCAGGCCCTCACCCACTAATCGTCCGACAAAATCCGAAGTGCCCCCCGGCGCAAACGGAACGATGATCCGGATCGGTCGGGTCGGGTACTGGGCGGCGCTCTGGGCTGACGCGAGGGAGCTTGCGGCCGCACAAAAGGCCAGGCCCAACGCGATGCAATAGCGGCTTTTCATGTTTCCTCCTCGTTATGTTTACGCTGGTTTGCGAAAGAGTATTCGCACGCGGGACGATACTCAATAGTTTGACTTTGAGGTCGCCGCCTTCTACAGTTAAACCTGTAAAGGTTTATACGATACAGGGAGAGGACGTGGAAGTCACGCGCTGGCTTGCGAAGACCGTCGTCGGCTCGTCCTGGGGCGAGATGCCGGAGGCCGTCCGGAAAGAGGCGACGCGCTCTTTTTTCAACTGGCTGGGATGCGCCATCGGGGGCGTCCGGCATGAAGCGAGTGAAGCGTCGCTCGCGCTGGCGCTCAAGTACACGGGGCCGTCGCAGGCAACGGTGGTTGGCACCAAACACCGCCTGGACATCTTCCATGCTGCCTGGGTGAATGGCATCAGCTCGCACGTGTTCGACTTCGATGACACCCATCTCAGAACGGTGATTCATCCCAGTCCACCGATCGCACCGGCCGTCCTGGCGCTCTCCGAGCATACGAACGTCAGCGGCGCAGAGTTCGTGCACGCGCTGGCGCTGGGAATCGAAGTGGCGTGCCGCATTGGAAATGCAGTGTGCCCGGCCCACTACAACGTCGGCTGGCACTCGACCGGGACGGCGGGGGTTTTCGGTGCAGCGGTGGCAGTCGGCAAATTACTGAAGTTGAGCGAACAACAGATGGGGTGGGCGCTCGGCCTGGCGGGAACGCAGGCGTCGGGGTTGCGGGAGAATCTGAACACCATGGGGAAGTTCCTGCATCCCGGGCACGCGGCGCGCGATGGCATGACCGCCGCATTTCTCGCCCAGGGCGGTTTCACTGCATCCGACCGGATACTCGAAGCGCCACGCGGCTTTGCCCATGTGCTTTCCAAGGAAAGCAACCTGGAGGAGATCACATCCGATTGGGGGAAGCGCTACGAGCTGCTGCTCAATACCTACAAGCCGTATCCCTGCGGCGTTGTGCTGCATCCCGTTATCGACGCCTGCCTGGAGCTGGTTGCTAAGGAAGGGATCGGCGCGGGCGACATCGAGAAAGTCCATCTGAAAGTGAATTATCTGGTGCTGGAAGTGACCGGCAAGCGCCATCCGCAAGTCGGGGTTGACGGCAAGTTCAGCGTTTTTCACTGCGTGGCGGTCGCATTCATCGACAAGAAAGTGGAGGAAGAACAGTTCACTGACAGGCGGGTACTGGATGCGACAGTCGTGGCCTTGAGCGACAGGGTGGACGCCACAGTAGACACCGCCATGCCGGCCGACGCCGTATACATGGAGCTCACCCATCGCAACGGCAGGAAATTCATGAAGCGCGTGGAGCACGCCCGCGGCAGCCTCAAGCGGCCGCTGTCGGAAGCTGAGCTCGAACGCAAGTTTCGCGGCTTGTGTGCGGGGATTGTGCCGGGCGCCCAGGTGGACCGGCTCGTGGAGCAGTGCCGCGCGCTTGTCGAGCTGCCGGACATGGCGCAAGTCGCGCGTCTTGCCGCGGCGGCGTAGAGAAAAAGGAACCGACGCTATGGCTGCGAACCGGGTCACCGTTCTGAGAAACGGCAAGGTGATGACGCCGGAAGGCGAGCGGGGCGGCGACGTATACGTCGCGGGCGGAAAAATCATCGGCGTGGGCAGCATGCCGGAGCACGACATCGGCGTGGAATCGATCGACGTTTCCGGGCAGTACGTGGTCCCCGGCTTCATCGACGGGCATGTTCACCTGCGCGAGATGGGCTACAGCGACCGCGAGGATTTCTACACCGGCACGCAGGCCGCGGCGCTGGGCGGCATCACGACAGTCATGGATATGCCGAACAGCAAGCCCAACGTCATCACCCCGGACGACTTCAAGGCACGCAGAGATCGCGTCGTCGAGCGCGCTTACGTGAACATAGGCCTGTATGTATGGGCGTGCGCGAAGAACGTCGAGCGGCTGCTGGAATTCGAGGCGCTGAAGCCGATCGGTTTCAAGATCTTCACCGCGGAAACGGGCGCCTACGACCCCGAATTCGCGAACTACATCACGACCGACCCGGCCGTCATGTACCGCATATTCGAGCAAACCGCCCGATTGCGAGCGGTCACCGCCGTGCATTCCGAGTGCCAGTCGCTGATCAGCCACTTCGAGCAGCACGCCAGGAAGGAGATGGCACCCGATCTTCGGGCCTATCTCTTCAGCAGAAGGCAGTCCGTCGAGGATGTCGCCGTGTTCTCCGAGGTCGCCATGGCGCGCGAGACCGGCGCGAAACTGCATATCTGTCACGTTGTGGGGAAGGGAACAATCGATTTCCTGCGCTGGGCGAAGCGCGAGTACTACCCGAACGTCACTTGCGAGGCCGCGCCGCACAACCTGCTCATGAACGACGAGGACACGATCAAATTGGGATCCGTTGCCAAGTTCAGCCCGCCCGTCCAATCCGAAGTGCACCGCCGGGCGCTGTGGGACGGGCTCGTCGATGGAACGGTCGATATCGTGGGCAGCGATCACGCGCCGCAGGACTACGAGAAAAAACACAACCCCGATATATGGCAGGCCTCGCCCGGCGCACCCGCGCTGGACTACTGGGTGCCGCTCATGCTGGACCGCGTCGCGAACGGTGAATTATCCATGCAGCGGTTCGTGGAGTCGGCGTCCGCACGGCCGGCGCAGGTGTTCGGCCTCTACCCGCAAAAGGGTGCGATCAATACCGGTTCGGACGCGGACATCGTGGTCGTGGACATGACCAGGACTTCTTCAGTGTCTGCTTCCCGGTTCAAGAGCAAGGCCAAGTACACGCCGTTTGAAGGCTGGTCCACGAGGGGAATGCCCACCTTGACCATGGTGGGCGGACACATCGTTGCACGGGAGGGCGAGATTGTCGGAAAGCCCGGATCGGGAACCCTCGTGTCGCCGCAGCACTGACACGCCGCCATGGATGCCATCGAAGCGCTGATCGATAACGTAGTCCATACGCGATTCGACGACATTCCCGAAAGCGCGGCGGAGGGAGCACGCAAGTCCATACTGGACGCGTTTGCCACAACGATCGCGGGCTCTTCGGCCCCCGGTATCGCGGAAGTTCTGGGTGCGCTGAAACACTGGGGCGGGCGCGACGAGGCGACCGTTGCCTTGTTTGGAGAGAAGTTACCGGCGTACCACGCTGTAATGGCCAACGTGCTGATGTGCCACGCGCTCGAGATCGATGACTCGCACTATCCGGCCATCGTGCATCCCACCGCGCCCACCCTGTGGGCCGCGCTCGCGACATGCGAACAGTTGCACGGTGCCCGCGGAGAAGAGTTTCTGTGCGCGATTGTGCTCGGCATAGACGCGATGGCGCGCATCGCGCTATCAGCGCCCGCAACGCTGGACAACGGTTACCACACGGCGATCTACAGCGGTTTTGGTGCAGCCGTGACCGCGGGAAAATTGAAGCGCGTGCCGAGAGCCGTGTTGCATGACGCGTTGGGCATCGTATTCGCGCGTGCCGCGGCATCGGTGCAGGCGGGCAGCGACGGCGCACTGGTGAAGCGCATGCAGCCCGCTTTCAATGCAAGCGAAGCGATCAGGGCGGTCGAGTTCGCGAGCCGGGGGATAACCGGCATACGAAATGTGCTCGAAGGACAGTTCGGCGTGGCGCGGCTCTTCAACCACGCTCCGCTGAACAGGACGCTCCTGCTGGACGGATTGGGAAAACGATTCCTGGCGAGCGAGTTGACTACCAAGCGCTATCCCACATCGCGCTGCGCACATGGCCCGATCGAGGCGACGCTGTCGCTCGTGCGCCAACACAACAT
>JBQTHU010000120.1:0-54240 GCA_052389535.1 Betaproteobacteria bacterium
CCCTCTGAGTCGCTGGCGCGGAAAGACTTGCGCTAGAATCCGTGCGCGCCACAGGACCGGCGCTTGCGCACCGGATGTCTCAGTCCTGCAACTGCTTCAGGCGGGGATGTCGGGCGTCAACTGTCGCTCGAGCAATGCGATCTGGTCTTTGAGGTAGAGCTTGCGTTTCTTGAGGCGTTGGAGCTGAAGCTGGTCTTGGGCGGGGCTTTGGGAGAGTCTGGAGATTACGTCATCTAGGTCGCGGTGCTCAATGTGAAGCTGATTGATGCGTTCCTTGAGCGAATCGACATCCAGGATCATCATGGGCTGGGTCCTCCGTTCGGCAGTCGGACACGATTTCAGTATAGTCCTAATGATGGTAAAAAACGAGACCGTTGCGGCTGAGGACGGAGGTACCGGACCCGTCGCGCACATCATTATTTAACTTCCTGTTTTTCTTTCACTAACCCTGCACCTACCACACAGATGAGCCTGACCATAAACGTAAACGGCGCCCCGCACGCGGTGGCGGCCGACGGTGAGACCCCGCTGCTCTACGTCCTGCGCAACGATCTCAAGCTGAAAGGCGCGCGCTTCGGATGCGGGGCCGGCCAATGCGGCGCCTGCACCGTGATCGTCGACGGCAAAGCGGTCCAGTCGTGCGACGTTCCGGTATCCGCGGTCGTCGGAAAATCCGTCACCACCATCGAAGGCATCGGGCGCGACGGCAAGCTGCATCCGCTGCAGCAGACATTCATCGAGGAGCAGGCGGCCCAGTGCGGATACTGCGCAAGCGGCATCATCATGACGGCGAAGGCGCTGCTCGACGCCAATCCACGCCCTACGGACGCGGAGATCAAGGCTGCGCTCGCGCGCAATCTCTGCCGCTGCGGAACGCACCAGCGCATCCTGCGCGCGATACGTCGCGCGGCAGGAAAAGCGACGGAGGTGGCGGCATGAGCCCTGCCGACCAGCCCATCCCCCGCAAACTGCCGGGCAGTCTCGACGGCAATCGCATGCTGAGCCGCTGGCTCAAGATCAATTCCGACGGCACCGTGACGGTTTATCCCGGCAAGGTGGAAATCGGCCAGGGCATCCTGACCGCTCTGATGCAGATCGTGGCAGAGGAGCTGGACGTTTCCATCGAGCGGATACGGCTTGCGCCCGCCAGCACGGCGTACAGTCCGGACGAAGGGATCACCTCCGGCAGCCGGTCGATACAGGAAGGCGGCATGGCGCTGCGCTACGCTGCGGCGGAAGCGCGGGACCTGCTGCTCGAGCAGGCCGCGGCGAGGCTCGGCATCTCAGTGGAGCAGCTCGAAGTGGCGGATGGTGACATTCGCGCCCGCAGCGGCGCGCATACGAGCTATTGGGAAGTCGCGAGCGATGAGCTGCTCAAGCGCGAGGCGACGCCGGGGCTGGTGCCGAAGGCGCCCGAGGAACACGTCTATGTCGGCGCGGCGATACAGCGACACGACATTCCGGCCAAAGTCACCGGCGTGCCGAGCTACGTGCAGGACGTGGATATGACCGGCATGATCCATGGGCGGGTCGTCCGGCCGGCGGGCCGCCAGGCGCGCCTCATCTCCATCGAGGAGCAGGAGGTGCGCGCATTGCCCGGTGTGGTTGCCGTCGTGCGCGACGGCGCATTTCTAGGCGTGGTGGCGGCGCGCGAGGAACAGGCGATACGCGCGCAGCGCCGGCTCGCCCGCGGGGCGCAATGGGAAGTGACGCCGACGCTGCCCGAAAGCACGGACCCGCGCTATCTGCTCGCGCGGAACGCCGAGGATGAAGTGATCAGCGAGAAGAACGATCCGCTGGCGGACAAACCGGTGAAGACGCTGTCGGCGGAATATTCGCGGCCCTTCATCGCGCACGCCTCGATCGGGCCCTCCTGTGCCATCGCGCTGTTCGAAGGCGGCAAGTACACCGTCTGGACGCACAGCCAGGGGATCTACCCGCTGCGCGCCAATCTCGCCCGGGCGCTGCGCGCTCCGGAGAGCGATATCGTGGTGACGCATGTGGAAGGGGCCGGCTGCTACGGGCATAACGGCGCGGATGACGTCGCGCTCGATGCGGCGCTGCTCGCCCGTGCCGTGCCCGGCAAGCCCGTGCGCCTGCAGTGGATGCGCGAGGACGAATTCCAGTGGGAGCCGCTCGGATCGGGGATGGTGGTGCGGATGAGCGGCGGACTTGATAACAGCGGCAACATCGTGGACTGGACCCATGAGCTGTGGAGCCACGGCCACAGCACGCGCCCCGGCGCGGACAAGGAAGGCGCCAACCTGCTCGCGGCGTGGCATCTTGCGGAACCGGTCAGGAAACCGCAGCCGGGGAATCCGGGGTTGCCCGGCGGGGGCAGTCACCGCAACGCGATCCCGCTGTACGACTTCCCCAGCCAGCGCGTGGTGAATCATCTCATCCGGGAGGCGCCGCTCCGGACCTCCGCACTGCGCTCGCTCGGCGCGCATGCCAACGTGTTTGCCATCGAGTCCTTCATGGACGAGCTCGCGCACGCGGCCGGCGTGGACCCGGTGGAATTCCGGCTGCGCCATCTGCATGATGCGCGCGGGCGCGCCGTGATCGAAGCGGTTGCACGCCGTGCCGGATGGAAGAGCGGCGAGCGGGGCGATGGGATGCGCGGCCGCGGTGTCGGATTCGCGCGCTACAAGAACCTCGGGTGCTACGTGGCGATCATCGTGGAAATCGAGGCCGGGAACGAGGTGCGGGTGAAGCGCGCGTATGCGGCCGTGGACGCGGGTCAGGTGATCAACCCCGACGGGCTCGTCAACCAGATCGAAGGCGGCATCGTCCAGACGGCGAGCTGGACGCTGAAAGAGCAGGTGAACTACGACCGGCAGGCGGTCACCACGCTGACGTGGGATGACTACCCGATACTGACTTTCGCCGAGACCCCCGAAATAGAAGTGGAGGTGCTGAACCGCCCCGCTGAGCCCGCTCTCGGCGCAGGCGAGGGTTGCCAGGGGCCCGCGGCCGCAGCGATCGCAAATGCGGTGCACAATGCGCTGGGCGTGCGGATGCGGGACATGCCGCTTACGCGGGAACGGCTCATCGCCGCGATTGCGCAGTGATCAGATTTGCGAGGCAAGGCCGTGGACGCGATCGAGGAAGTCCTCCACATCGGTCTCGGCCAGGTCCTCGGGCAGATGCGGCGTCAGCAGGCGGGGGTCGCGATAGCAGAACGTGGCTGATATTCCTCGCGTGGGCGTCCAGTTGACGCACATCCGTTCCTCATCGTAACGGCGCGCCACCTCTATCGCGTGCGCCCGCTTGCCGCGTTTCGTCTTTCTGTACTGCTCCAGGTCGATGACCATGATGTCCTCCGGTGTCCTTGTCTCGCCCCCGGCTGTTGCAGCTTCTGTGCCAGCCGCGACCGCGCGCCGGTAATATTTCACGCGGCGCCGGCAAGCGCCTGATACGGAACGCGGTGCATGACGCCGGTATGGACGATCTGGACGGGCATGGCATGGGATATCGACGCGGGCACAGCCGCAAATTTGACACTACCGATCGGTTTTCGACACCGCAGGGAGCACGAAACGTGAAGGAATTCACAGATTTCCGGAGCACATCGAAAGCGCTGCTGTGCTCGTTGATGATGATGATGGCATGGAGTTGCACGCCCGCAGGAGCCGCGCAGCCGTTCTGGTACATCAAGAATCTCGACTCGCCCTTCGTCCCGACCAACCAGGCGACGGTGGAGGCGATGTTGCGGGTTGCCAATCTGAGCGCAAGCGACTATGTCATCGATCTGGGTTCCGGGGACGGACGCATTCTCATTACCGCCGCGCGACAGTACGGCACGCGCGGCATGGGCGTGGAACTCGATCCGCAGCTCGTGCGAGAGAGCCTCGACAACGCGAGGATGAGCGGCGTGGCGGATCGCGTGGTTTTCCAGCAGCGCGATCTGTTCGACACCGACATACGCAAGGCGACCGTAGTCACGTTGTATCTGCTGCCGGAGGTGAACATGAAACTGCGCCCGCGCCTGCTCAGCGAACTGCGCCCGGGCACACGCGTCGTCTCCCACGGTTACGGGCTGGGCGACTGGGAACCCGACCTCAAGATGAGGGTGCGCGGCACGGGGAGCGAGGTGTTCTTCTGGGTCGTGCCGGCGCAGGTCGCGGGAAGCTGGAGCGCGAAGATCAGTGCCCAGGACCTGACCCAACAGCTGGAGATCGAGTTCACGCAGAAATTCCAGGACCTCGAAGGCCGTGCGCGCCGCGACGGCAAGCTGGTACACGTGCGCGATGCGCGCATCGACGGCGATCGCCTTACCTTCGTGCTCATCGACGATGCCGACCCTTTCCACCGGCAGCATTTCGACGGCCGTGTGCGGGGCGCAGCGATCGAAGGCACGGTGCGCGGCGGGGGATCCGCGCCGCGCAGGCAGCTCGCGTGGCGCGCGCAACGAAGCGCGCGCTGACGGCGCCGCAAAGCTGCCAAACGACTTCAGCTCAGCGCGCTAACTCGATGACAGCAAAGTCCGGGAGCATCTCATATCGCGATCACGCCATGTTGCAGCGCGGGGATCGCTGGCTAAAAATTAAGCAAAGCAAAGAACGACGCGGTGGATAGGGTGCGCGGATTCAGTTTTTTGGAGTTGCTCACAAAGATATCCACAGAAAATGTGAATTGTTGCGTACGCCGAACTTGTCGTTGGCGCGCTACGCCGTTCCGGCGGAATTACCTGCGCGACGCGCTCTGCACGAGCACTCCACTCCATCTCGGTAGGGTGCGCGGTGGAGGCTCGAGTTAACGCTTCCATTCAAAGAGTTGCCGGTCCCGCTTCCCGGCACGCTCCATGACTTCCGAGAGTGGACCGGCGGCTGCCGTGGTGCAGGGTGCGGAAATGCCACACTTGTCGTGCCGGTGCCCGAGTCCATGACGAGCGGGATGCCAGGAGATGCAACGATATCAACACGCTACGCCGGTGCTGCCGGAGGACGCCGCAGAAGGGGTCAGAGCTGGCGTATGAAGCTCTGGATGCCCTGCAGCAGCATCTCGACCGCGATGGCGGTGAGGATGAGGCCCATCAGCCGCTCCAGGGCGAGCAGGCCCCTTTCGCCGATCATCTTGCTCAACCGCTCGGCAAAGACCAGGATGGCGAGGGTGATCAGCATCGCTACGGTCGCCGCCGCCAGCCATTCCAGCAGGCGGTGGGGGGCGCGCGAGACCATCAACATCACGGTTGCGATGGCGGTGGGGCCGGCGATCGCGGGAATCGCGAGCGGAACGATGAACGGCTCGCCGCTGATGACGTCGCCGAACACGCCTTCCGGGCGGCGACAGATCATGCGCAGCGCGATCAGGAACAGTATCAATCCGCCGGCGATATGAAGCGACGAGCTGGAAAGCCCCAGCAGGCTCAGCATCGCGTCGCCGAAGAGCACGAAGACGACGAGCACCAGGAAGGCGATGGTGCACTCGCGCAGGATCACGCGCGCGCGGCGCGCGGGCTTCACCGGTCGCAGCAGCGCCACGAACAGCGGGATGTTGCCCACCGGGTCCATCACCAGCAGCAGAATCACAACCGCGGACGCAAAGGACAGATCCATGCGGCATTATCCCGGAAAGCGGGCCGGTCAGAATCCGAACAGATTGCGGCGCGCGTGCTGGAGGTGTTCGATGATGTAGGCGCGGGCGCGCTCGGCGTCACGATCACGCAGCGCGCGCACGATATTGCGATGCTCTTCCTGATACTTGATGCGTCGCTCGGGCGTGACGATGCGATCCTTGAGCTTGCCCCATTCGGCCTGCTGCCGCACGGCAGTCACCATGTCGAGCACGCGGACCACGAAGCGGTTGTGTGTCGCCGTGGCGATCGCCTGGTGCAATGCCGCGTCCCACAGCTCGAATTCGTCGAGCGTGGCGGCGCGCTCGGCTTTTTCGAGGCACATCTCCATCCGTTCGAAGTCCGCCGGCGTGGCATTGGTCACGATCAGCTCGGCGAGGGCGGGCTCGATCCTGAGGCGCGCCTCCATCAGCTCCGCGGGGCTGGTGTGCGAAACGCTGTCGGAGGTGCGCGCAGCGCTCGAGTCGCTGTGGCTGGCAAGAAACGTCCCGCGGCCGACATGGCGGGTGATGGTGCCGTCAGCTTCCAGTTGTGCGAGCGTCTTGCGCACCGCATTGCGCGGCATCGCAAAGCGCTTCGCGAGCTCGCGTTCCGTCGGCAGCCGCGCGCCCGGCGGCAAGCTGCCGTTAGCCGCAGCGGTCGTGATGAAATCACGCACGCGCTGGGGGCCGGGGCGTGAGGCTGCGCGCGTTTCCGAATTCGCCACACCAATCTCCTTGCGATGATCATAAACCAATAAACCAGATTGGTCTATTGGTGTCCGCAACGCGCCGGTAGTTTTCCTCTAGTAACGCTTAAACCAATCGGGGCTTATTATTGACAATTGGTTGAGCGGCCGCATAACATCGCGTTGCACACACGCCCCGACTCCAATTTACCAAGCTGCTGTGCGCCGGCCCGCTCCGGGCTGCGTGCCCGAAGTTCAGGAGGATTTTCGTGCTGTTCGAAGTGGGTTCCCGCTCGACGCTTTCCCGATGGCTGCGCTGCGCCTTGTCTGCGCCCGCGCCACAGGCTCCGCTGCCGAAAGTGCGGCTCGCCGTCATCTCCGAGGGCATCAACACCTGGCCGCTTTACGTGACGCAAGCGAAAGACTTGTTCCGGAAGGCGGGCGTGGAAGTCGATGTGACGCTGACGCGCTCGTCGGCCCGGCAGGTCGAGGCGCTCAAGACCGGCGGCTTCGACATCGGCTTCCAGCAGTGCGACCATGTGGTGCGTGCGGTGGAGCACGGATCCGATCTCTTCATGTTCATGGCGCTCGCGCACGCACCCGACCTCACGCTGGTGGTGCGGCCCGGCATCGGGAGTTTCTCCGATCTCAAGGGTACGACGATCGCGGTGGACGGCGCCGGCTCGGGATATGCGCTGCTCCTGAGAAAGCTGCTTGCCGAAAAGGGCTTGGGCGCCAGCGATTATGTTTTCGCGGAAATCGGCGGCTCGCGCGAACGACACGACGCCGTGCGGGATGGTAGAGCCGCCGCAAGCCTGCTCAACCCGCCTTTCGATCGAAGCCTGCTCGCGGCCGGATGCGGCAGCCTCGGCACGACGGCGCAATACTTTCCGGAGTACACCGGCTCGATTGCTGCGGCACGCCGCGGCTGGGCGAAAGCAAACGAGAGCACACTGGCGGGTTTTGTTCGCGGCATGAATACCGCATACTCCTGGCTGCGGGACCGCCGGAACAAGCAGGAAGCGGTGGATATCCTGCGTGCGCGACTGGACCTCGACCCGCAGGCGGCAGCCCAGGCATTCGATCAGTTTGCTCAGTGGCCGTGGCCCGAAATCCGCAAGAACGGCTTGCGGCAGGTCATCGATGTGGTGTGGGAAGCGGAGAAACTGGCCCCACCGAAGGGCGAGCCCGAAAAGTACCTGGATTTGACGTACCTCCGGCGCGCAGGCGGAGTGCCGTCACAGTCGCGGGACGAATTGCCATGAAGGCCCCGGATCAGAACACCGGCTCTGCCAGGGACTCGCGCGTTGAGGCCGCACTGAATCATTGGGCGCCGCGGTTCGTTGCAAATGGCGTGCCGCTTGCCGATTTCCAGGAAGTGACGGCGGGTATCCGCCGCTGGGAACAATGGTGCGAAGCCTGGTGCGCGCGCGGCCGCGTGCATGAATCGCTGGCAGAAGAAGCGCTTGCGACGGGCTGCCGCCTCAGTGCCGGCGCCCATCTGACGCGTGCGGCGCTGTGCCATCACTTTGCGAAGTTCGTGTTCGTGAACGACTACGCGCAAATGCGCGCCGCGCATCTGCGGGCGGTCGAATGCCGCAACCGCGCGCTGCCGCTGCTCGACCCGCCCGGCGAGCGCGTTGCCATTCCGCACGAGGCGACGCAGCTCTACGGCGTCCTGCGCAAGCCGGCCGGCATTGCGAAGCCGCCGATTGTCATCATGTGCATGGGTCTCGATTCCGCCAAGGAGGAAATGGATTCGAACGAGCGCGTGTTCCTCGATCGCGGCATGGCGACGTTGACCTTCGACGGGCCGGGGCAGGGCGAAGCCGAGTACGAACTGCCGATACGCGGCGATTACGAGGCGCCGGTCAAGTCGGTGGTGAATTGGGTGGAGAGGCGCGATGACGTGGACGGCACTCGCATCGGCCTGTGGGGGGTGTCGCTCGGCGGCTATTACGCGCCGCGCGCCGCCGCGTTCGAAAAACGCATCAAGGCCTGCATTGCGCTGTCCGGCCCCTACGACTGGGCGGACATCTGGCCGGGCCTGCCCGACCTGACGCGCGAGGCCTTTCGCGTGCGCGCCAAGTGCGGAACGCAGGACGCAGCGCGAAAGGCGGGCGCCGCGCTGAGCTTGAAGGGCGTGGCCGAAAAAATCACCTGTCCTCTATTCGTCGTCGCCGGCAAGCTCGATCGCCTGGTGCCGTGGCAGGAAGGCGAGCGGCTCGCCCGCGAAACTAAAGGCCCGGTGGCGTTCTGCCTGATCGAAGACGGCAATCACGTCGCCAACAACCGCGCCTACAAGTACCGCACCCAGTCGGCCGACTGGATGGGTCGGCACTTGGGCGTGGCCGGGCGGTAAAGGAGACCCTGATGCGTGCGTTCCTGATCGCAATAACCACATTGTTCGCCACGATGGCGTGGAGCGCCGATCCGGCTGCCAGTTATCCTGGCCGGCCAGTGCGCCTCATCACCGGCTCGCCGGGCAGCACGTCCGACATCGCGGCACGATTCGTCGCGCAGAAGCTTTCCGAGCGCTGGGGCCAGCAGGTGGTGGTCGATAACCGGCCGGGCGCGGGTGGCATCATCGGCGCCGAAATCGCCGCGAAGGCCGCCCCTGACGGCTATACGCTGATGGTGGGGCAGATCGGCACCCACGCCAGCGCGCAGTTTCTCTTTAAGAATCTTGCATACGACCCGCTCAAGGACTTCGTACCCATCACGCTCATGACCAATTCGGGCATCGCTCTCGCGGTGAACCCTTCGGTGCCGGCGAAGGACCTCAAGAGCTTCGTCGCCTACGCCAGGTCCAAGGCCGGTGGCGTCAACTACGGATCGGCGGGCGGCGGCACCAGCAGCCAGCTTTCGGGAGAGCTGTTCAACCAGATGACCGGGGCGCGGCTGGTGCACATTCCTTACAAGGGCGCCGGTCCGGCGTTGACGGCGCTGATCGCGGGCGAAACGCAGGCTGCGTTCCTGTCCACCACCACGATCTCCGTCCAGGCGAAAGCGGGCAAAGTGCGGCCGCTTGCGGTGCTGAGCGAAAAGCGTTTCCCGGCCGCACCCGATATACCCAGTGCCGGGGAATCCGGCTTTGCCGGCCTCGATTCGAGCGTGTGGTTCGGCTTGTTTGCTCCGGCAAAAACGCCGAAAGCGATCGTGACCCGGGTCAATCGCGACGTGGTCGAGATTCTTCAGGCGCCCGAAGCAAAAGCGGCGCTGCTGAAACAGGGCGCGGAGTCGGTACCGACGAGCCCGGAAGAATTCGGCGCGTTCCTCAGGAAAGAGATCGCCAAGTGGAGCAAGGTCATCAAGGAAGCCGGCATCAAGGCGAATTAGCGGCAAGTACCATGCCGTTCGTGCTGAGCACCGAGCCTGCCCTGAGCCCAATCGAAGCGAAGCATGAACGACGAAGGGGCGTGAGCGTACTATCCGTTGCCCTTCGGCAGGTTCAGGGCGAGCGGTCGCATTAAGGAGTGCTGGGACATGTCCACGGTGGAGAAGACACCGGCGAGGGACCCGCGCGTCGAGGCGGCCATTTCGCATTGGGCGCCGCGTTTTGTCATCAACGGGGTGCCGCTCACCGATTTCCAGGAAGTGACCGCGGGCATCGACCGCTGGGAGGACTGGTGCAGCGCGTGGTCCGCGCGGGCGGCAGTACATGAAAACCTCGGCGACAACGCGCTGGCTGCGGGCTGCAGGCTTTCGGCGGGCGAGCACTACACGCGGGCGGCGGTGTGCTACCACTTCGGGAAATTCCTGTTCGTCAACGATCTCGCACAGATGAAGGCAGCGCACAGGAAGGCGGTCGCCTGCCGCAACCAGGCCTTGCCGCTGCTCGATCCGCCCGGCGAGCGCGTCGCGATTCCGTACGAAGGCAAGCAGCTTTACGGCAACCTGCGCAAGCCGGCCGGCGTGACCAGGGCGCCGGTCGTCGTCATGTGCATGGGCCTCGACTCGGCCAAGGAGGAGATGGACGACTACGAGAATCGCTTCCTCGCGCGCGGGCTGGCAACGCTTGCGTTCGACGGCCCGGGACAGGGCGAGGCGGAGTACGACTTCGCGATCTGCCCGGAGTACGAGAAGCCGGTGAAAGCGGTGATCGATCATCTCGAAGGGCGGCAGGACGTGGATGCCGGGCGCCTCGGCATCTGGGGCGTATCCCTCGGCGGCTATTACGCGCCGCGCGCCGCCTGTTTCGACACGCGCATCAAGGCCTGTGTCGCGCTGTCCGGCGCCTACGAACGCTCGTCGAGCTTCGAGGGGCGACCGGTGATCAACGTGGAGGCATTCCGCGTGCGCTCGAAGCGCGCTAGTCTCGAGGAAGCGGGCAAGGTTTCCGTGCGCATGTCGCTCAAGGGGATCGCCAAGAACATCACCTGCCCGATCTACATCGTCGCCGGCACGCGCGACCGGTTGACGCCGCACACCCATGCCGAGAAGCTGGCGGCCGAAGTGTCGGGGCCGTGCGTGCTCTCGGCCATCGAGGGCGGCAATCACGTCGTCAACAATCTGTGGTATCGCTACCGCGATCAGACGGCCGACTGGCTCGCGACGCAACTCGGCGTTGCGCAGCGCTGAACTGGAGAAGTGCAATGCCCGCAAAGCGAAGAAAGCGCGCAGAACCGAAAGCGATCCGTCGCAGCGATATCGATCCGAAACGGCCGGTAAAGAGCGCACCCGATGGACTGTACGATCCGGCCGATCCCGGCCATCGCTGGGAGCGCCCGCTGCAGGCGCCGGGCCGCATGCAGGTGGACTTCGAGGAGCGCATTGATTTCCGGCGCCTGCACGATTATCGGCTCGCCCGCACGCGCAATGCGCTTGCGAAATCGGGTCTCGGCGCGCTGCTGGTCTTCGATCAGTACAACATCCGCTACATATCCAGCACGGTCATCGGGGAATGGGCCCGCGACAAGCTGACGCGATGGTGCCTGCTGACCGGCAACGGCGAGCCGTGGGTATGGGATTTCGGCTCGGCGGCACGTCACCACAAAATCTACGCGCCATGGCTGCCGAAGAATCACTGCCTCGCGGGACTGGCCGGGCTGCGCGGCGCGGTGTCGCCCAAAGTCGGGCTGTTCGAAGCCGCCGCGCGCGAGATCAGGGACATCCTGGAGCAGGAGGGCGTCGCCGACATGCCGCTCGGCATCGATGTCGTCGAGCCGCCGTTCCTGTTCGCGCTGCAGAAACTCGGCATCGAGGTGCGCGACGGCCAGCAGGTGATGCTCGATGCGCGTGAGATCAAGAGTCACGACGAGATCACGCTGCTCAACATGGCGGCGGCGATGGGCGACGGCGTCTACCAGGACATCTACGAGGCGCTCAAGCCCGGCGTGCGCGAGAGCGAGATCGTCGCAATGGCGACGAAGCGCCTCTACGAGATGGGCTCGGACTGCGTGGAGGCGATCAACGCCATCGCAGGGGAGCGCTGCAGCCCGCATCCGCACAACTTCACCGACCGGCTGATCCGCCCCGGCGACCAGGCCTACTTCGACATCATCCAGACCTACATGGGGTACAAGACCTGCTATTACCGCACGTTCACCGTGGGCAGCGCCACGCCCGCGCAGCACGACGCCTATCGCAAGGCGCGCGAATGGATGGACACCGCGATCGACGCGCTGAAGCCCGGCGTGTCGACGGACCGCGTGGTGCAGGCGTTCCCCAAGGCGCAGGAAATCGGCTTCGAGAGCGAAATGGCGGCGTTCGGGCTCAACTTCTGTCATGGCCTCGGGCTCGGCCTGCACGAGCGGCCGCTCATTTCGCGACTCAATTCGTTCAAGGATTCCTACGAACTGAAGGCCGGGATGGTGTTCGCGGTGGAGACCTTCTGTCCCGCCGCGGACGGCATTTCGGCGGCGCGCATCGAAGAGGAAGTGGTGCTGACGCCGGATGGCGCGAAAATCATCACGCTGTTCCCGGCACAGGAACTGCCGATCGCCAACAAATACTGAGCAATCACGTCATGCCGGCGAAGGCCGGATCCAGAAAATGCCTGGATTCCGGATCAGTGTCCGGAATGACGAACTACCGGCCTGGCGGTTAGAGCCATCAAGGTGAAGCAATGGATACATCGGTGAAACGGAAGAAAGCGGCGGCGCCCGACATCGACATCGGGCGCGAGACGCGGCTCGAACTCTATCGGCTGCAGGTGGAATTGCGCTACTGCGAGAAGCGCGCCTACGACCTGTTCCTGCAGAACCTGATCAAAGGCACGAGCCATCTGTCTCTCGGACAGGAAGCGATTGCAGCGGCATTCGGCGTGGCGATGCGTCCCGACGACTGGACGTTCTGCACCTATCGCGGCCACGCCCACACGCTTGCACGCGGCGCGTCGATGGCCGGCGTGCTCGGCGAATTGATGGGGCGGGAGTGCGGGCTGCTCGGGGGCAAGGGCGGCTCGATGCATCTGACCGACGTAGAGCGCGGCGCCATGGGCTCGTACGCCATCGTCGGCGCGCACCTTCCCGTTGCAGCGGGCGCCGCGTGGAGCGCACAGTACCGCGGCACCGAACAGGTCGCCGTGTGCTTCTTTGGCGACGGCACGACCAACATCGGGGCGTTTCACGAAGCGCTCAACTTTTCCGCGGTGTGGAAGCTGCCGGTGATCTTCGTGTGCGAGAACAATCTGTACATGGAATACACGCCGATAAACGCCGTGACCGCGGTGAAGAATCCGGCGGCGGACCGCGCGTCCGCGTACGGACTGGAATCCGTGTTGATCGACGGCAACGACGCGGACGAGGTGTACCAAGCCGCCGTCCAGTACATCGCGCGCGCCCGCAAGGGGGGCGGCCCGGCGCTGATCGAGGCGGTGACGTACCGGCACAGCGGGCACTCGCGGGCGGATCCCGCCAGGTACCGCCCGGAAGGCGAACTCGAGCGCTGGCTGCAGCGCGATCCGGTCAACCTGTATCGCGCGCGCCTGCTTGAAATCGGGATTGCGGAAGGTACGCTGAAAGACATCGAGACCGCGGCGATGCGCAAGGTCGATGAGGCGACCGCCACCGCGAAAGCATCGCCGGTGCCTGCCCTCGACGGCATCGAGAAGAACGTATGGGCGGACGGAGGTGCGGCATGGCGGAACTGACCTACCGCGATGCGGTCGCCGCCGGCATCGCGCAGGAAATGGCGCGCGACGAGCGCGTGGTCTTTCTCGGTGAGGACGTTGCTGCGGCGGGCGGCGTTTTCAAGGCGACGGTCGGACTGCTCGAGCGATTCGGACCGAAGCGCGTGCGCGACTGCCCGATTTCCGAGCAGGCGATCCTCGGCGCAGCGATGGGTGCGGCGATGACCGGGCTCAGGCCCATCGCAGAGATCATGTTCTCGGATTTCCTGGCGGTGTGCTGGGACATCGTCGCCAACGAGATCGCCAAGACGCGCTACATGACCGACGGCCAGATCGCGCTGCCGCTGGTGATCCGCACCGCGAACGGCGCGGGCTCGCGCTTCGGGGCGCAGCATTCGCAGTCGGTCGAAAACTGGGCGATGGCGGTGCCGGGCATCAAGGTCGTCGCGCCGGCGTTCCCGGCGGACGTGAAAGGGCTGCTCGCAGCGGCCGTCCGCGATCCCGACCCGGTGCTGTTCTTCGAGCAGAAGTCGCTCTACGCGATGAAGGGCGAGGTGCCGGACGGCGAGTGCGTCGACGAACTCGGCAAGGCGAAGGTGCTGCGCTCGGGAAAGGACTGCACCCTCGTTGCGCTCGCGGCCATGGTGCATCGCGCGCTCGGTGCCGCCGAGATACTGGAGAAAGAGCACGGCATCTCGTGTACCGTGATCGACGTGCGCTCGCTCGTTCCTCTGGACACGCAGACGATATTGTCCGAGGTGGCAAAAACGGGACGGCTGGTCACGGTGGAGGAGAATCCGCGGCTGTGCGGCTGGGGCGCGGAGATCGCCTCCATCGTCGCCGACGAGTGCTTCTGGGATCTCGACGGGCCGATCGTTCGCATCACCACGCCCCACATCCCGCTGCCGGCGGCGGACCAGCTCGAGGACCACACCATCCCCTCGGTCGAGCGCGTGGTGCGTGAGATACGCGAAAAGATCGACTGACAGGGAGAGCGAGATGGACGTCATCATGCCGCAGCTCGGCGAAACGGTGGCCGAGGGCACTGTCACCCGCTGGTACAGGAAAGTGGGGGATGCGGTGAAGGCCGATGAAGCGCTCTTCGATGTCGAAACCGACAAGGTGAGCACCGAGATCCCGGCGCCGGCCAGCGGTGTGCTCGCCGAGATCGTCGTGGAAGAAGGCGCAACTGCGAAGGTGGGCGCGAGGCTCGCCATCATACGGGAAAGCGGAGCGGCCCCGTCGGCGCAGCCGGCGGTTTCACACAGCGTCGCAGCCGCGGCGCCGGCGCCGGCGCGGAGGGTGGCACAAGCCTCTTCGATCAAACCGCAACCGGTGCACGCCAAAGGTTCCGAGCGACTTTCGCCGGTGGTGCGCAAGCTCTGCGCGGAGCACGCGCTCGACCCGCAGGAGATTGCCGGCACCGGGCGCGACGGCCGCATTACGCGGGAGGATGTGCTCGAGTACATGGCGACCCGCGGCGCGGTGTCCGTAGCGCATCCTCCGCGCCCCGCCGCGCCGGCGGGTGCCGTCAACACCGTGGCGCTCAGCAACGTCCGCCGGCGCACCGCCGAGCACATGGCGAAGTCATGGACCACCGTGCCGCACGTCATGCAGGCGGTGGAGGCGGATTTTCACCGCGTGGTGGAGGCGCGGCGGAAGTTCGGCGATGAGTGGAAAAAACGCGAGGGTCATGCGCTCACCTATCTGCCTTTCATCGCGCGCGCGGTTTCCGTCGCCCTTGCCAAATATGCGAATCTGAACGCGACCTTCGACGGCACGCAGCTCACGCTACACCGGCGGATCAACCTCGGCATCGCGGTGGACCTGAATTTCGAGGGGCTGATCGTGCCCGTGGTGAAGGATGTCCCCTCCAAGTCGCTGTCGCAGCTCGCGCGGGAGATCAACGATCTCGCGACGCGGGCGCGGGCCGGGCGGCTGAAGCCCGATGAGCTGGCGGAGGCCACATACACGATCACCAACAACGGTGCCTTCGGCACGCTGTTCACCGCGCCGATCATCAATGCGCCGCAGGTGGCGATACTGTCGACAGACGCGATCCGCAAGAAACCCGTCGTCATCGAATCTGCGGAGGGCGACAGCATCGCGATCCGGCCTGTGGGCATGCTCGCGCAAAGCTTCGATCACCGCGCGGTCGATGGCGCGTATGCGGCCGCTTTTCTCCAGGAGGTGAAGTCCGTGATCGAGACGCGCGACTGGGCGCAGGCGTTGCAGGCCTGATATGGCGACCAAGTCAAAACGTGGCGCACTGGTCGATCCCGCGTGGCTCGCACGGCACCTCAAGGACCCGAAGGTCAAGCTGATCGAGATCGCCGGCATGGGGCAGGAACAGATGCAGGCCTACCAGGCCGGTCATGTGCCGGGCGCGGTGTGCTGGCCGTGGAAGGAAATGCTGTGGGACCAATATGCCCGTGATTTTCCCTCTCCCGAGGAATTCGCGCGCCGTTGCGGCGCCGCCGGAATCGGCAACGACACGACGGTGATTTTTTATGGCGAAGGGGTGCAGTTCGGCATCTACGCCTGGTGGACCTTCCGCTATTGCGGTCACGCCAAGGTAAAGGTTCTCGACGGTGCGCGCTATCGCTGGGCGGCCGAAGGTCGCCCGTTGGTGACCGACGCACCGGCGCAGGCGACGCCCGCGGCGTATCGGCCGGTGAAGCGCCGGGAGAGGATGCGCATCCACCGCGACAAGGTGCTCGCCGCGCTGGGCAAGGAAGGCATCACCGTGCTCGACGGGCGCTCCCACGAGGAGTACAACGGCCTGCGCGTAGGCGGGCCGGGCGGGCCGGATGTCGGCGCGGTACGCTACGGGCGCATTCCCGGCGCGAAACACCTCTATTTCGAGGATCTGCTGGACGCCCACAAGGCTTTCAGGCCGGACTCGGAGATCCGCGCCCTCGTCGAATCACGCGGGGCGACGCCCGGGAACGAGGTCATTGCCTACTGCCGCATGAGTCATCGCGCCACCGTCCTCTATTTCGTGCTTACGGAACTGCTGGGCTTTCGGAAGGTGCGGGTCTACGATGGCTCGTGGACCGAGTGGGGCAATCTGGTCGGCGTGCCAATTGAGCGCTGATCCAGGAAAATAGGGGACAGACCACCTTTTTTTGCGAACGGACAAGCCGGTCGCGAAAGCAAGACAATAAACGTGGTCTGTCCCCTATTTTTCTTCAGACGGGATATGCAATGGCAAACATGAAGCAGCACAAACTCGGATGGATCGGCATCGGGCGCATGGGCTACGCCATGGCGGAACGGCTGGCGAAATCAGGGTGCGACATCTCGGTATGGAACCGCACCCGCGCGAAAGCGGAGCCGCTTGCGGCGCACGGGGCGAAGATCGTGGACTCGCTGAGCGAGCTGGCGAGCTGCGACATCGTGTTCACCATGGTCTCCACCGGCAAGGACGTGAAGGAAGTGCTGTTTGGCGCGCAGGGCGTCATGGCGAAGGGCAAGGCGCCGACGATGGTGGTGGACAGCACCTCGATCTCGCTGGAGGAGTCGGCCGAGATCAGGGACAAGCTGGCGGCGGCCGGGGTGAAGCTGCTTGCCGCGCCGGTGTCGGGCAACGACAAGGTCGTCAAATCCGGCAAGCTCATGTTCGTGGTGTCGGGGCCGGAGCGGTCATATGACACGGCCCGTCCGTACCTGGACGCCATGGGGCGCGGATCGAGCTACGTCGGGGATGGCGAGCTTTCGCGCATAGCCAAGATCTGCCACAACGTGCACCTGAGCGTGGTCATCCAGTCGCTGTGCGAGATCACCATCCTCGCGCAAAAAGCCGGAATGCCGCGCCACGCGTTCCTCGACTTCATCAACAACAGCATCTTCGGCAGCATGTTCACGCGCTACAAGACGCCGGCGCTGGTGAATCTCGATTTCCACGTGACGTTCACGCCCGAGCTGCTGCGCAAGGACATCGATCTCGGGCTGTCGGCGGGCAGGCGGCTCAACGTGCCGATGCCCCTCACATCGATCACGCGAGACATCGTGCAGACGCTTATCGGTAACGGCCATGCCGGCAAGGATTTCGCCTCGCTCATCGCGCTGCAGGCGCAGGCGTCCGGAATCGAGTTGCAGCCCGAGAATGTACCCGTGAGCGACGGATTGTCCTGATCCCGGGGTAGTCAGAAAGGAGGAGAAGATGAAACTGCCAGTTGCATTGATTGCGGGAATTCTCGTGGCGGCCGCGATACCGGCTCACGCGCAAAGCGCCTCCGCAGACTCGGCACAGTCTTTCCCGACGAAGCCTGTGCGGGTGATCATCGCGTTTCCTGCCGGCAGCGCAACCGACATCATCGGCCGCGTGATCACGCAGAAGGTGAGCGAATACTGGGGGCAGACGGTGGTCGCGGACAACCGCGGCGGCGCGGGTGGCTCCATCGCGTCCGCGATCGCGGCCAAGGCGGCGCCTGACGGCTACACCTTGATCATCAACTCGAACGCGCACGCGGTGAATCCTTCGATGTACGCGAGCCTGCCGTACAACACGCTCAAGGACTTCATCGACATCGTGCCGCTGGTGGGCCAGCCCAACGTGCTGGTCGTCAATCCCAGCTCGCGGCTCAAGACATTCGGTGACTTCATGGCCGAGGCAAAGGCGAATCCGGGCAAGATCAATTTCGCGTTCGCCGGGCTGGGCAGCGGCACGCACTTGAACAGCGAGAAGTTCAAGCTCGATGCGCGGGTCGACTTCACGCTCGTGGCCTACAAGGGCTCCGCGGATGCGATCAACGACGTGATCGGCGGCCGGGTGGACGCCTACTTCTCGCCGATTTCGGCGGGATTGCCGCACATCAAGGCGGGTAAGATGCGCGCCCTCGCCGTGACCTCGGCGAAGCGGGCGAGCCAGTTGCCGGACGTGCCCACGATGGCGGAGGCCGGCGTGCCCAAGTTCGAGTTCATGCTGTGGTTCGGACTGTGGGGGCCGTCCGGCATCCCAACTCCGATCGTAAGCAAGATTCGCAAGGATTTCGGAGCCGCGCTCGCGGATGCCGGGGTGCGCGATCGGCTGATGGTGCTGGGAAACGAAAAGCTTGCCGTCGAGCCGGCACAGTTCCGGAAGTTCGTGGAGCAACAGATCGCCGAAACGGCGCGTATCTTCAAGGCCGCCGGCATCAAGCCGCAGTGACGGAGCCGAATTTCGTGCAGTCGGAGTCATCAGGAGCCAGCGAATGAACTACCGCAGGTCGGAAGCGAAGGAAGCGGCGCGCGCGCAATTTCGCGGCCTGTGGGCCGCGATCACCACGCCGTTCACGCCGGACGACACGCTGGACGAAGCGGGGCTGCGGCGCAACATGCGCTATTTCACCGGCGAGCTCGGTGTGGACGGCATCTTCTGCACCGGGACCATGGGGGAATTCTGGGCGCTCACCAAGGAGGAGCGCCTGCGCGCGGTGGAAATCGTCGTCGAGGAAGCGCGCGGCAAGTGCAAGGTGATCGCGCATACCGGTCATCATTCGCCCAATGAGACGGTGGACCTGACCCGGCATGCGCAGGAGGTCGGCGCCGACTTCGCGATCGTCATCAATCCCTATTACCCGGCGGCGAACGAGGACATGATCTACGAGTGGTTCGCGGCCGTCGCGTCGAAAGTCGATATCGGCATCTGGATGTTCGACACGAGCTACGCCGGATACGGGTTCTCCCCGCAATTGACCGGCCGCATCGCCGGCATCGAGAACATCTGCGGCATCAAGTGCTCGCGCCCGCTGGAGCACTACGCGAAAGTGCGCGAACTCTGCGGCGACCGACTCGTGATGAGCCATCCCGCGGAGTCGGAGTGGCTGACGCTGATGCGCGATTACGGCGCCCGGGTGCACATGTCTTCCGCCGCGCCGTTCATCCTGCAGGTCCCGGGCTGGCTGCCGATGCGCGACTACACCGAGCTGGCGCTGCACGGGAAATTCAGCGAGGCCCAGACGCCGTGGAAACTGCTCGAGCCCTTGCGCGAGGTGCACGAGCGCTGGATGCGCGACCCGTGGACCCGGCACAAAGTGATCCCGATCGCCTGCTTGAAGGCGTGGAGCGAGCTGCTGGGCCTCGCCGCGGGCCCGGTGCGCGCGCCGCTGCTGCAGATCACGGCTGAAGAACGCCAGGCATTGAAGCAGGATCTGGAGCGGGCGGGACTGCTCGCGCGGCTGCCGCGGCGGCAGGCGCGCGCGGCATAGCAGTACGGCACGATTCTTTCTCCCGGAGAAAAAGCAGATGGCGGATCGCAACGTTACGGTCGCGCTCGACCGGTTCACCTGGCGCATGCTGTCCCAGTACGTGTCGCCGTGGGAATTCGAGCAGCTCAAGCAGAAGATACAGACGTGGGACCAGTGGTGCGAGGAGTGGTGCAAGGCCGCGCGCCAGCACGCCGACATCGCCGACCAGGCGCTTGCCGCCGGAAACCGCGTGACCGCAGGGGACGCCTGCATCCGCGCTGCGCTCTATTATCACTGGGCGAGTTTTCTGTTCGTGCACGACCAGAAGCAATGGCTCGGCGCGATGCAGGCGATGGACGCGTGCTGGAAAAAAGCCGCGCCGCTGGTCGAGCCTGCGATGGCGCTGATGGAAATTCCCTTCGAGGGCGTGCAACTCCCCGGTTACTTGCGCAAGCCGGCAGGCGTGCACAAGCCGCCGCTCGTCATCCTCGTTCCCGGCGGGGACTCCACCAAGGAGGAGCTCTACGACTTCAGCGAGCACATCGTAAAGCGCGGCATCGCGGTGTTCGCCTTCGACGGACCGGGGCAGGGGCTGGTCAGCACGAAGGTCAAGCTGCGACCCGATTTCGAGGTGCCGATTCGCGCCGTCACCGATTTCGTTCTCAAGCGCGGCGATGTCGACGCCAGCCGGCTCGCGATCGGCGGCATCTCCTACGGCGGGCTCTTCGCCTGCCGTGCCGCTGCGTTCGACGAGCGCTTCAAGGCGGTGGTGTCGGTGAGCAGCTGGTACACGCCGGCGGGCCGCTTCCCCGGCATGGATCCACTGTCGCAGCTCGGCCTTACGCAGTACATGGGTCCCGATCCCCAGTCGGTGCAGGACAGCATCACCCTGAAAGGGGCGGCCGAGCGCATCAAGGTGCCGCTGCTGCAGATCTACGGCGGGCTCGACAAGGCCTCGCCACCGGAACACGCGCACCGGGTCGCCGCCGAGGTGAAGGGGCCGAAAACGACGCTGGTCTTCGATGATGGCGTGCACGTCTGCAACAACCTCCATCACATCGTGCGCCCGCTGATCGCGGACTGGCTAGCCGAGCATTTGAAATAACGAGTGCTCGTGATGGAAGGACCGGTCGTTCGTCATCCCAGCGAAGGCGGGGATCCAGGATGGTCACTGGATTCCGGCGCACGCCGGAATGGCGGCATGGTGCGTACATGGCTGTGATTCTCGGCGCGCAGGCGCTGGAAGGCGTCCTGCGCATGAGCGATGCGGTCTCCATCCTGGAGACGATGTCGAAGCACGAGGCGGCCGGACGCACGCTGATCGCGCCCCGGCAGACGACTGCCATGGACGGCGGCTGGATGCGGCTCATGTTCGCCGCCGACTATGAAAGCGGCTACGCGGCGACCAAGGCGTTTCACATGGTACGCGGCGCGGGCGTGCGCTATGTCGTTTCGCTCTACCGCGTGAAGGATGGCGAACTGCTCGCGGTGCTCGATGGGCGGCTGATCACCGACATGCGCACCGGCGCGGCGAGCGGCGTCGCCGCGCGGCATCTCAAGCTGCCTTCATCGGTCAGCGTAGGGCTGCTCGGCTCGGGTCACCAGTCCCGCATGCAGCTCGAAGCGCTCACCGCGACGCTGCACGTCACGAAGGCCAGCGTGTACAGCCCGAATCCGGAACATCGCCAGGCGTTCGCCGCCGAGATGACGAGCAAGCTCGATGTGCCCGTCAGCGCGGTCGACAGTGCCGAGGCGGCTGCGCGCGGAAATGCCGTGGTGGTGGTCGCGACCAACGCCGTGGGCGCCGAGCCGGTGCTGCGCCGGCGCTGGATGGACGAATGCCGGCTGGTCTGTGCCGTGGGCAGCACGCGCAAGGAATCCGTCGAGGTGGACGCCGCTACCTTCGGCGATGCGGCGATCGTCATCGTCGATTCGCTGCTCGCGGCGGAGGAGGCGGGCGATCTGCAGCAGGCGATCGCGGCGGGCGCGCTGGAACTCGGCCGGCAGGCGACGCTCGCACAGCTCGTGGAGCAGGACAAAGTAAACCTCGCCGGCGGCTACGCGGTGTTCAAGTCGGTCGGCACGGCGTTGCAGGATCTTGCCCTGGCATCGCGTTATTACGAGCTGCTGCGGGCGTCCGGTAAAGCGCTGGCGGCCCCGGACCTGGCGAGCCTCAAGCAGCCGGTGAGCGCTTCGAGTGCGGGCCGGCATTCGCGTTCGCGGCGCACTTGACTGCAATACGCTCCGCGGATCACGCGAGCCGGAGCGCCGCATATCGCAGCACGCGTACTGCACACGTCGAAACAGTGAAAGGATGGAAATGGCAGCAGTTGTAAAAAGCAAAAGCGGCAGTAACACCAAAGCCGGCAGGAACAGGGCCAAAGCAAAGGCTGGCGCAGCGGGCAAGGAGATCAAGCGCAAGTATCCGCGCATCGCCGATCGCGCGGCGGCGAGTTTCGTGTCACTGCAGGAAATCGTGCACGCGGCGCGGCGCAATCTGCCGCAGGATCTCTGGGATCACCTTTCCGGCGGATCGGACTCCGAGACGACGCTCGCCCGCAACCGCATGGGCTTCGACCGCCTCGCGTTGCGGCAGCGCGTGCTCGTGGACGTGCGGAACATCGACATCAGCACGACCCTTCTCGGGCAGAAGATCGCAAGCCCGGTGTTCCTCGCGCCGGTGGGCGGGTTCGTCGGCTTCGTCCATCCCGAAGGGGCGCGTAACGTCGCGCGCGCTGCGATCGCCCGTGGCACCACTGCGTTCATCAGCACCGCGGCGAAGCCCAGCATCGAAGCTGCCGCCGAAGCGGTGCAGGAGCCGCTCATCTTCCAGCTCTACGTGCGCGCGGACCGCAAGTGGGTGGAGGATATCCTCGATCGCGCGAAGGCCGCGGGCTACCGCGCGCTGTGCGTGTGCGTGGACCGCAATTACTACGGGCGGCGCGAGCGCGACATCATCAGCCGCGCCAACGTGCGCGAGGGCTTCGGCGATCCGTCGTTCCAGATGGCGCTCAACTGGAAGGATCTCATCTGGATGAAGGAGCGCATCAAGCTGCCGCTGATCGTCAAGGGCGTGGCGACGGCGGAGGACGCGAAGCTGTCCGTCGAGCACGGCGCGGACGTGGTCTACGTGTCCAATCACGGCGGGAGACAGCTCGACCAGGGCCAGGGCACCATCGAAGTGCTGCCGGAAGTGGTTGAAGCGGTGGACGGACGCGCGGAAATTCTTTTCGACGGCGGCATCCTGCGCGGCACCGACGTGGTGAAGGCGCTGTGCCTCGGGGCGCACGCCGTGGGCGTCGGCAAGCTGCTGGGCTGGGGTCTCGCCGCGGCTGGCGAAGCGGGATTGATCCGCATGCACGAGCTGCTCGACCTGGAGGTCCGCACCGCGCTCGGGCTGATGGGCGCGACGTCGCTGTCGCAGCTCAACCCCGCGTGGTTGCGGCCCGCGCACCCGGTGCGGCCGCCGACGCAGACCAATGCCTACCCGTGGTTCGAAGAGCAGTACAACACTTGAATCGACCCTGACCCCTTTTTCTTTCCGTTGAGGGTGGAGGACTGACCGGTGGCAACATCCGACCCGATACTGAACCTCGAGCCGCGGCTCAAAGCGATACTCGCGCAGGAATACCCGCGCTTCTCCGATGCGGAATATGCCCGGCGGCAGAAGCTGCTGGGCGAAGCGATGGACAGGGCCGGCGTCGATCATCTGCTGGTCGCGACCAGCAATCGCAGCGGCAACGCGACCCAATGGCTGACGTCGTGGCCGGGCACGGTGGAGGCGTACACCGTGTTCAGGCCCGGCGTGAAGATGACCCTGTTCATGGAGTGGCACAACCACGTCCCGCTTGCCACAAAAATAGCGCGCGAAGCGGAGGTGCAATGGGGCGAGCACCGCGGCCTGCAGAAGACCATCGAGGAGCTGAAGCGGCGCGGCGCCAGGCGCGTGGGCACCATCGGGCCGCTGGCTGTTGCACGTTATCGCCAGCTCGAGCAGAGCTTCGAGGTCGTGAGCCTCGATGCGGACTACGTGCGCTGCCGCATGATCAAGTCCGGGGAGGAGCTCGACTGGCTGCGCATCGGTGCGGTATTCAGCGACGCGGGGTTTGCCGCCCTCCTCTCCGGGACGCGACCGGGACTTACCGAGCGCGAGCTCGCCGATCTCGTCGAGCGCGCCTACATAAAGCACGGCGGCACAACCATGATCCACTACATCGGCATCACCTCGATGGACCATCCGCACATCCACGTGCCGCCCCAGCACCCGTCGCCGAGGCGCGTGCAGGAGCGGGACGTGGTCTTCTGCGAGCTGTCGGCATTCTGGTGGGACTACGCCGGACAGGTGCTGCGGACGTTTTCGGTCGGCGCGGAGCCTGCGCCGCTCTACCGCGATCTCCACGCCACCGCGGAGGCCGCGTTCGATGCGGTGACGCGGGTCGTGCGCCACGGCGCGACCATGGAAGAAATCGTCGAGGCATCGGGCATCGTCGAGAAGAACGGCTTCACCACCTGCGACGATCTCGTGCACGGTTTCGGGGGCGGTTACTTCCAGCCCATCCTCGGCACGCGCAGCCGTCCTGCCGGCCCTTTGCCGCAGATGACGCTGGAGGAGAACATGACCGTGGTGGTGCAGCCGAACGTCATCACCACGGACAAGAAGGCCGGCGTGCAGGTGGGTGAACTGATCCGCGTCACGCGCGACGGCTTCGAGCCGCTGCACCGCACACCGCGCGGATTCTTCAGGGCGGGGTGAAAAGGCGTTACCATTTCCGGGCGGCTGAGGGCCGGGACAGAGGAGGGGAGATGAAAAGAGGGTGGATCGTTGCGGCCGCCGTGGCGGCGACCGTGATGCCTGTAAAGCTTGTCACAGCGCAGGATTATCCCAATCGACCGATACGCATCATCGTCGCATTCCCCCCGGGCGCCTCCACCGATATCGTCGCGCGGCTGGTGGGGCAGCGGCTCTCGGATGCGTGGGGACAGAACGTGGTGATCGAGAACCGACCGGGTGCAGGGGGCAACATCGGCTCGCAGATCGCGCGGCGCGCCAATCCCGACGGCTATACGCTGATGATGAACAGCTCCGCCTTCGCCGTTAACGTGAGCCTCTACCGCACGCCGGGCTATGCGATGAGCGATTTCATCCCGGTGCTGCAGGGCCCCACCACCCCCAACCTGATCTCGGTCCATCCGTCGGTGAAGGTCACGACGCTGAAGGAGTTGATCGCGCTCGCGAGGACCGCGCCGATGAGTTACGCCTCGTCCGGAACCGGCACCACGCCGCATCTCGACATGGAGGTGCTGTTCAGATCGATGTCGAAGATCGACATCACGCACGTGCCGTACGGGCCGGCGCAGGCGGTTACCGCCGTGGTAGGCAACCAGGTGCCCGTTGCCTGCACCTCGATGCCGCCGGCGGTGCCGCACGTGCAGGCCGGGCGGCTGCGGCCCATCGCGGTCACGACCGCGGAACGCTCCCGCGTGCTGCCCAAGGTGCCCACCGTGGCCGAGTCCGGCTTTCCCGGATTCGACGATTACACCTGGTTCTCGTTCTTCGCGCCCGCCGGCACGTCATCCGCCATCGTCGCGAAATTGAACCAGGAAGTGACGCGCATCCTGCAGCTGCCCGAGGTGAAGGCGCGCCTCGATGCGCTGTCTCTCGAGTTCACGCCGAACACGCCGGCGCAGTTCGCCGCCCGGCTCAAGGCCGAAGTGAAGAAGTACGAAAAAGTCGTGCGGGAGTCGGGCACGCGCGTAGACTGATACCGTGCGCGACATCACCCGCGACAATCTCACGCAGGCGGTCATCGCGTCGTTCGACGGCGCGGAGAACGAGCGGCTGCGCGTCGTCATCGGGAAGCTGGTCACGCATCTCCACGCCTTCGCGCGCGAGGTGAATCTCACGCATGCGGAGTGGAAGACCGCCATCGATTTTCTGCATGCGGCCGGCAGGATCTCGGACGAGCGCAGAAACGAGTTCATCCTGCTGTCGGACGTGCTCGGCCTTTCGGCGCTCACCGACCTCATCAACAGCGCGTCCGGCGCGACCGAGGCGAGCGAGCTGGGCCCCTTCTATGCCGAAGGATCGCGCCTCCTGCCGGTTGGCGCCGATCTGATCAAGGACAATCAGGGAGACCGGGTATTGCTGCGCGGGCGCGTACTCGACACCGCTGGCAAGCCGATCCCCGGGGTGGTCCTCGATTTCTGGCAGGCGGCGGCGAACGGCCTCTATCCCGAGCAGGACCCGCAGCAGGATCCGCACAACCTGCGCGGCAAAATGCTGACCGACGCGGACGGCCGCTATGCCCTCCGCACCGTCCGGCCCGCTCCCTATACGGTCCCCTACGATGGCCCGGTGGGGGCGCTCCTGCGAGCCGGCGGGCGCACCGCCTGGCGCCCCGGTCACTTCCATTTCATCGTGAAAGCCGATGGTTACGCGCCTCTGGTGACGGAACTCTTCGGCATCGATGACCCGTATATCGACCGCGACGCCGTCTTCGGCGTGCGCGCCTCGCTCGCCGTTCCTTTCGTGCGCCAGGAGTCCGCCGCCTCACCGTACGACATCGCGCCGCCCTTTTTCTCGCTCGATTTCGATTTCCGCCTGCGCGCGGCCTGAGCGCTGGCGCTTTCTGCAAGCCGTTGCGCTAGAATGAAGCGACGGCGCAACCGCACCGTTGCCTCCGAGGAATAAAACAAGATTCGCAGCACGCTCTGCCCGAGCGCGCCTGCATCACCGCTGTACCCGCCAAGGAGGATGAAGCATGTCGAACAAGGTCTCCGTGACGCTCACCGTGAACGGCAAGCGTCACACCGTCAACGCGCTGCCCGATACGCCGCTCCTGTGGGTATTGCGCGAGGATCTCAAGCTCACCGGAACGAAATACGGCTGCGGCGTCGGGCAGTGCGGTGCGTGCACCGTGCATATCGACGGCCGGCCCAATTACGCCTGCCTCAATTCCATCAAGGATCTCGCCGGGCGCAGCGTGACGACCATCGAAGGGCTGTCACCGGATGCGAGTCATCCGCTGCAGAAGGCGTGGATAGCCGAGCAGGTGCCCCAGTGCGGCTATTGCCAGTCGGGCCAGATCATGCGGGCCGCCGCGCTGCTCACGGAAAAGCGCAACCCGAGCCGGCAGGAGATCACCGAATACATGAACGCGAACATCTGCCGCTGCGGCACCTACTACAGGATCGTGCGCGCGATCGAGCGTGCCGCCAAAGAGGTCCAGGTATGAAAACGAAACCAAATACTGCTAAGGACAGCGTTGTGATCGGCCGCCGCCGCTTCATGGTCGGCGCAGCAGGATTCACGTTCGGCATTGCCGTCGGCGCGCCGGCGTTGAGGCTGTCCACCGGTGTAGCGCACGCTGCCGCGGCGAAAGACGTAGCGATTAACGCATGGGTGACGCTTTCCCCGGACGGCATCGTGACCATCATGTCGCCGGCGGCGGAAATGGGGCAGGGGTCGCTAACCGCGCTGCCAGTGATACTGGCTGATGAGATGGACGCGGACTGGTCGAAGGTCAGAGTGGCGCCGGCGCCGCCGCGCGGCAAGCTCTACGGCAATCCGGCGTTCGGCGGCGAACAGTACACGGCGGGCAGCGCGACGGTGCGAGGCTATTTCAACAGCATGCGGCAGTTCGGCGCGCAGGTCCGCCAGGTGCTCCTCGACAACGCAGCGCGGCACTGGAACGTGCCGGTCTCCGAACTCGGGACGCAGCCGGGGGTGGTCGTACACGAGAAAACCGGCCGCAAACTTTCGTACGGCGAGATCGCGGCTTTCGCAACAGTACCGGCGCAGGCACCGGAGGTGACAGTCGAACCTGTCTCCAAGGCGCAGTTCCGGCTGGTTGGCAAGGATCTGCCGCGAGTGGATGTGCCGGGCAAGGCCAACGGCACGGCGCCCTACAGCATCGACGTGCAGGTGCCCGGCATGATCTACGGCGCGATCCTGCGCGAGCCTGTCGAAGGCGCCGCCCCCGATAAAATAGACGATACCGCGGCGCGCGCGATCGAAGGCGTGATCGACATCGTGCCGCTCAAGTACGGCGTCGGTGTTTTGGCGGACTCGCCGTGGGCCGCTTTCAAGGCGAAGAACGCGCTCAAAGTGGCGTGGAGCCGCAAGGCGCGCGGCTGGGGATTTTCGAACGAAAAGGGCTACGAGCAGTTTGCGGCCGTGGCGCGCGATCTCTCCCGCAGCGGCGTGGCATGGGACAGCAAGGGCGACGCACGTGCCGAACTCGCCAAAGCCGCGAGCATCGTCGAGGCGGAGTACCGCGCGGACTACTGCTATCACGCGCAGATGGAGCCGCTCAATTCAGTGGCGTCCGTTTCCCCCAGCGGCGACTCGGTCGAGGTCTGGGTGGGCACGCAGAGCCAGACCATCACGGTGGCGGCGGTCGCCAAAACCCTCGGCATACCGGAGGACAAGGTGAAGTTCAACGGCCTGCTGCTCGGCGGCGGTTTCGGCCGGCGCGGCAACCGCGATGTCGAATTCATCGTTGACTCGGTGCTGATGTCCAAAGCGGCGCGCCGCCCGGTAAAGGTGCTGTGGACGCGCGAAGACGACGTGCACAATGGCCGCTTCCGGCCGCTCTACGTCAACCGTATCCGGGCGGGACTCGATGCTTCGGGAAAGATCATTGCCTGGCACCATCGTGTGGCCTCCGACGAGGTGCTCGCTTTCATGGACCCGGTGCGCTACAAGAGTGCCAAGGGCCGCGACAACATCGCGATGCGCGGCACGGAACTCCCGACCTATGCCATTCCCCATCAGTTGAGCGAGGGGCTGCAGCAGCCGACCGGCATGCGCACCAATCCGCTGCGCGCCATCGGAGTCGGACAGAACAGCTTTGCCAACGAGGTCTTTCTGGACGAGCTGGCGGCGAAGCAGGGCGTGGACCCGATCGAATTCCGTCTCCGGCTGCTGGACCAGACGCCGCTCGCGCAACGCGCCCGTGTCTCGATCGAGGAAGTTGCCCGGATGGCCGACTGGAAGCGCAAGCGCCCGGGCCGCGGCCTGGGGTTTGCCTATCTGGACTATTCGGGCTCGCAGCTCGGCGGGATCGCCGAGGTATCGGTAGACCGCCAGACCGGCGCGATCAAGGTTCACCACTTCTGGTGCACCATCGACTGCGGCGTGCCGGTGCAGCCGGACAACGTCATCGCACAAACCGAAAGCTCGATCGTCTACGGCCTGGGCCTCGCGTTGAGCGAGCGCATCACCATTGCGGATGGCGCGGTACAGCAATCGAATTTCCACAACTACCACGTGCCGCGCATGCTCGACTTGCCGGAGGTCCACATCAAGCTGATCCCGACGCGCAATCATCCGACCGGTGCGGGACAAATGGCGACTCCGCTCGTACCCTCTGCGATTTCCAACGCGGTGTATCGGTTGACGGGCGTGCGGCTGCGCCAGCAGCCGATGTTGCCGGAGCGCGTGAAGCTTGCGCTCAACGAGGGCGAGCAGCGCTTCGCGTAACTTCCCTGCTTTTCGGGCATACGCATCGAAGGAGAACGGGGCCGCTGGCCCCGTTCTCTTTTGTCATAAGCGCGCGGCACGGTACAATGCGCTCATGCCCGAACTGAAACCGGTGCAGCGCGCCCGGCACGACGAACGCACTATCGTGCTGCTGGTGGACGAGGAAACCGGCACGCGGCTCAAATCAGGGCGCTTCGTTCCCGATCGCGGCAGCGTGGAAGCCCGCGTGCAGGCACAGCTCGTCGAGCAATACGGCGACGTGAAGGTCGTTCCCTTCACGCGCGACGTCGTTGCCACGATAGAGGAGCTGCGCGCCGCCGAGCCGGATCTCGTTTTCAACCTGACCGAGTGGCTCGACGGCGATCGCAACATGGATGCGGCGATCACCGGGCTGCTCGATCTGCTGAGGGTGTCCTACACCGGCACCGGGCCGGACGGAATGCAGCTTGCACGCGACAAGGCGCTGTCCAAGGAGATCGTCGCACGGCTCGGCGTGGACGTGCCCCGGCATTTCGTAGTGACCGACAAGGATGACGTTTCGCGCCACGGGCTTGCTTACCCGCTGGTGGTGAAGCCGCAGTTCGGCGACGCCTCGGAAACCATGAGCGCGAACTCGATGGTGAAGGACGCGCAGGAACTGCACGAACGCATCGAGGCGCTGAACGCGCGGATCAGTGCGCCGCTGATCTGCGAGGAGTTCATACCCGGACGGGATCTCTACGTCGCGCTGCTCGGCGCCGAACCGGAGGTGATGCCGCCGGTCGAACTCGTGATCGGCAAGAAAGGATCGGCCGCGCCGCAGCTCGCCACCTATCGGCTCAAGAACGACGCGGCGTATCGCACGCGCTGGCGCATCCGCTGGAAGCCCGCGAAACTGGGTGAGGAGACGCTCCAGTCCATCGAGGCAGCGAGCCGCTCGATCTTCCATGCGCTGAAGCTGAGGGACTATGCGCGGCTCGACTTTCGGCTCACTCCGGAAAACCGCATTTACTTTCTGGAGGCGAATCCCAATCCCGACCTGCATCCCCACGCCATGGGTATCAACCTCTGCTTCGCGGGAGTCGAGCACGGCGATGCGATCCGCCGGATCGTTGAGGCGGCGCTGGCCCGCACGCCGGAGGGCGACGGCAGGCGCGCCTGATCGAAGCGCGCTGCCTGGGGCCGCGACTCAGTGCGCGGCCTGGAGCCGCCGGTTGGCTTCCTCGAACGCGCGCAGCGTGTCCTCCACGCTGTAGGGCTGCTCCCGAAGGGTCTTCGGATCCCATTCACTGCGCGGCGTGGCGAAGAAATCGCCGCCATAGACGTGGATGGCGGCGGTGATCTGGTCGAGCGGGTTGGTCACCGCGTGGATGATGGTCGATCCGAGCGGAATGGTGTCCTTTGCGTTGAGCTGTTTCGTGCCGTGCTGCGTGAGGCCGGTTTCGTTGCGGCGGAAGAAAGTGTTCTCCTCGCGCCCGGTGTAGATGCCGATCACCGCCCACATGCGATGATCGTGCGGCTTGAACACCATCCCCGGACCCCAGCACAGATTCAGTATCGTGAGGTCGTCCGCCCGGTAGATCGTATCCACGCCCGAGCGCTGCGGCTCGCCCAGCGCCCGCAGCACCTGCGACGGGTCGCACACGGCGCGCGCCACCAGTTCACGGATCGCCGCCTGCGCATGGGACTCCTTCAATGCCGCGCGGCACTCCTCGACGAATCGTTCCTTGTCGAACATTGGCGTGCTCCCTCGAGGCGCCGCGCTCGAACGCGGCAATGGCCGGATTATATGCCGGTCGCTCCGGAGCCGCAGTCGTCACGTCCTGCGAAATACCAGGCTCAGATTGTTGGCGGGCATGCCGATGATTTCCGCCGGTCCGAAGCCTGCTTCGCCAGCGAGCCGTTCGACCTCTTCCACGTCCCGCAGGCCCCATTCCGGATTCTGCAGGCGCAATTGTGCGTCGAACGCCTCGTTGCTCGGTGCGGTATGCCGGCCGTGGCGCCGGTAGGGTCCGTACAGAAAAAGAACGCCGTCAACGGGAACGACCTTCGCCGCACCCGAGACGAGTGCAGCGGTCGCTTGCGGCGGCGCGACGTGGAGCATGTTGACGCTGATCACCGCGTCCGCCCGCGTGACCGCCCACGGCCAGCGGCAGACATCGATGTCGACGGGGTCCCTCACGTTGGCGAGCTTTGCTTCCGCCGCCCACAGCCCTGCGGATTCGCGAAGTTCGGCATCGAGATCGCTTGGCTGCCAGGCGAGGCCGGGCAACGCGCGGGCAAAATGGACGACGTGCTGGCCGGTGCCGCTGGCGATCTCGAGTATCAGACCCGATTTCGGTAACACGCGCCGCAGCACGTCAAGGATCGGATCCTTGTTGCGCTCTGCGGCTGGCATGTGCCAGCGGCCATCGTTCTGCTTTCCCGCTACGTGGCGCAGCATGAAAAAAGGATCACTCCCGCCGCTTGAGGATGGGCGAGGTCAGTTGCGAGAGGCTGGTACGCTGCTTGCCGTCCGCGTCGAAGTTTTCGGGGGCGAGCCAGCGCGTATAGGCCGCGTTCAGCGCCGGCCACTCGCTGTCCATCATGGCGTACCACGCCGTATCGCGGTTGCGGCCCTTGTAGACCACCGCCTGGCGGAATATGCCTTCGTACGAGAAGCCCAGCCTTTGCGCCGCGGCGCGCGAAGCCGCGTTCAGCGCATCGCATTTCCATTCGTAACGCCGGTAGCCCAACTCGAAGGCGCGCTTCATCATGAGATACATCGCCTCGGTTGCAGTGCGCGTGCGCTGAAGGAGCGGCGAGTAGTTGAGATGGCCCACTTCCATGACGCCGTTTCTCGCGTCGATGCGCATGTAGCTGGCGACGCCGACCGCTGTGCCCGTCGCGTTGTCGATGATGGCGTGAAACATCGGATCCGATCCGAGGCACGACGTATCGATCCAGTCGAGATAGGCCTCGAACGTCGCAAACGGCCCGACCCCGAGATAGGTGAACGCGCGCCCGCTCGGATCGAGCATGCTGGCTTCGTGCAATTGCCGCGCATGCCGCGCCGGATCCAGCGGTTCCACCCGGCCGTAGCGGCCTGCCATCGGCTCGCGGGGTGGCGGCGGCGGCGGCCGCCAGCCCGGCAGCGGCAAGCCGACCGGCTGTCCCAGCGCGTTGGTGTAGTCAGCCACCGGGTCTGGTCTACGATTTCGCTGTCGCGCCTTGCTGCTCGGCCCACCAGCGCTTGAGCCAGCCGGTGTTGCCGCCGAGTTCCACGATGTCGCGCAGGCTGTCCGGAACCGGCGGATACTCGCGCGTCACGTTCCGCGTGTGGTTGATGAAGAAGCCGTCGCGGAAATCGACCTCGAGGTCATCGCCCGTCTCGCACATCTCGGTCGCGGCCACGCAGTCGGTCATCACGCGCAACCCGCAACCGATGGCGGCGCGGTAGGCGAGAAAGGGCATCGATTCGCACACCAGGCCGAGTCCCAGCGCCTGCATCGCGATGTAGCCGTTCATCTTCGGTCCCATGCCGAAGTTGCGCCCCGCGACGATGATGTCGCCGGCCCTGCAGCGCCCGGCGAAGCCGGGGTCGGTCTCGGAGAACAGATGCGGGATGATCTCCTGCGCGTCGAAGTGCCGGCCGGTGATGACCCAGTTCGGGATCACCCCGCCCGCGTGTGAAACGTCGTGCCCCAGCCGGTAACAGCGCCCGCGCAGCCGCCATTGGAATTCGCTCATGCCGCCTCCCTGCCTTTCGTTCCGATGTCCGATACCTGCACGCTCCGCGGATCGGTAATGCGTCCCGCCACCGCCGAAACGGCGACCGTCGCGGGGCTGCCGAGATAGAGCTTGGCGTCCGTCGCGCCGAAGCGGCCGAAATTGTTGTTGGCGGCGGTCGAAATCGACACCTCACCCGAATGCACCGGGCCGACCACCGCATCGTTGCACGGCCCGCATCCGGCAGGCAGCATCACGGCGCCCGCCTCGAGAAAGACCTGGATCACGCCCTCCGCGGCAAGGCGCTTCATCGACTGCTCCGAGCCCGGCGCGATGAACAGCCGCACGCCCGACGCGATGCTCCGTCCTTTCAGCACGCGCGCCGCTTCGAGCATGTCCTCGTACATGCCCGAGCCGCAGGAGCCGATGAACGCGTGATCGATGCGGGTGCCGGCGACCTCGGAGAGGTCGACCGAATTCTGGACGCCGCCCGGCAGCGCGATCTGCGGCTCGAGGCGGCCCACGTCGATTTCCGCCTCGGATTCGTAATTCGCATCCGGGTCGGGATAGACCGGCATGAAGGGGCGCTGCGCGTGCGCGCGGGCGTGCGCGAGGATCGATTCGGATGGCGGAAAGTACACGCCGTACGCGCGCATCTCGGTCGGCGAGTTGCACAGCGCCGCGCGCGCCGCAAGATCGAACTGGTCCAGCTCCCCCGCGTATTCCAGCACGCGGTAATCGAGATCGAGCCGCAGGGTCCCGCGTTTCAGCAGCGAGGCGATGTGGAACCCCAGGTCGCGCGCGTACACGCCGGACTTGAGCCGTCCCGCGATCCCGAGCTTCACCGACTTCGGCGTCATCACCCAGTTGGTGCCCGTGGCGAGCACGCGGCTGATCTCCGTGCCCATGCGGAAACCGAAGGCGCCGATCGCGCCCGCGTTGGTGGAATGGCGGTCGTTGTCGAAATAGAACATGCCGGGCAGCAGCATGCCGGTTTCCATGGGGAAGATGTGGCCGTGTCCGCCGCGCCCGACGTCGAAGAAATGCTCCACCCCCCACTGCGCCGCCGCCCGCCGGTTGAACGCGCCGCGCTCGGCGGCGCGCGCACTGCCGTAGATGACGTCGTGGTCGGTGACCATGACGACTTTCTCCGGCGCCGCAAGGCGCGTGATGCCGAGCGCGTCCAGCTCCTGCTTCGCGCCCATCACCACACCGTCGTGGATCATGATGAAGTCGGGATCGGGATGGACCACCTCGCCGGGGCGCACGCTCGCTCTGCCGCTCTTCGCGGCGAGGACTTTTTCTACTGCAGTCAGACCCATGGGAAACCTGTGGAAGGTGCGGTCGAGGGTAGCTGCTTGCGCGTTGCGGTGTCAAGGCGATGAGCGCGCGCAGAAAGACGCGATTGCGGCACAATAGCGCGGCAGAACGAGCTAAATGAAAACAATGCTAGACCTCGATATCTTCTTCAACGGCCGGGACCAGGCGTTTGCGCATGAACTCACCGACGAGATTCGCGCCAACGCGGCCGAGACCATCGCCCGGACGAACGCATTGCTGCAGCGGTCCGGATTCGGGCACATCTGCACGGTCAACAGCGGCTGGCGCCCGCCGCTCGTCAATGCTTCGGTGACCAACGCCTCGCCGACCAGCCACCATCTCACCGGTCGCGCCGTCGATCTTCCGGACCGCGATCGCACGCTGGCTGCGTGGTGCGTCGCCCATCTCGAGGTGCTGGCGGAGATCGGGCTGTGGCTGGAAGACCCGCGCTGGACCTACGACAGCGCGGGCGATCACTGGGTACACCTCCAGACCGTGCCGCCGCGCTCGGGAAACCGCGTCTTCATGCCGTCGGACACGCCCGCGAAAGACCCGGGCTTCCCGGTGACATGGGTGTGAGGCCAACGGTGCTATATTTGCCGGGCAAAGCCCATACGAGGAGCGCGCCATGACGATGAACGCGGTGTCCGATATCCGGACCGTGGATGCGATGGATCAGTTCTACGACGAGGTGAAGCGCGTGCACGGGCGCCCGCTGTGGCAGACACAGGGCACGTCGAAAAAGGCGCCGACCGTTCCTTACCTGTGGAAATACGCCGATTACCGGCCGCTGCTCTTCCGCGCCGCCGAAATCGTGCCGATCGAACTCGCCGAGCGCCGCGTACTCGTCATGTGCAATCCGGGAATACTCAACGACTGGCAGGCGTCGAACACGCTGCTCGCGAATCTGCAGATCATCAAGCCGGGCGAGGTGGCGCGCTCGCACCGACATAGCGCCTCGGCGCTGCGGCTGATGGTGGAAGGCACCGGCGCCTACACCGCGGTCGACGGCGAAAAGACCTGCATGGAGCCGGGCGACTTCATCACCACGCCCAACGGCACCTGGCACGATCACGGCAACGAGGGAGAGGGCGCGGTGATCTGGCTCGACGGGCTCGACGTGCCGCTCGCACAGATACTCGAGACGAATTTCTTCGAGCTTTATCCGGAGAAAAAGTTTCCGCTCAGCAAGCCCGACGATGTGTCGCTGCGGCTGTACGGCGCGGGCAGCCTGCGGCCCACGTTCGAGAAGCACACCGCCCGGCATTCACCGCTGCTCAACTACAAGTTCGCGCAAACTTATGCGACGCTGAAGTCGATTGCCGAGCGCGTGGAGGGCAGCCCCTGCGATGGCGTGTCGGTCGAATACGTGAATCCGCTGACGGGCGGCCCCGCAATGCCGACCATCGCCTGCTTCGCATCGCTGCTGAAAGCGGGGCGGCACACCAAGGCGCACCGCCATACCGGCGGCACCCTCTACCACGTGATCCAGGGCAGGGGAGAGTCGATCATCGCGGGCAAGCGTTACCGCTGGGAAGAAAAGGACACGTTCGTCGTGCCGAGCTGGACATGGCACGAGCATCGTGCACGCACCGAGGCGGTGCTGTTCTCGTTCAGCGACTCGGCGGTGCTGCAGCCGATCGGTCTTTATCGCGAAGAGATGCTGCAGGAGGACGGCGGCCACCAGAAGATAGAGAGCGACTTCACGCCGTTGCCGGTTCCGGAAAGAAAATAAGGGCGGGACCGAAGGGGCTTTGAGAGCGCTAATCGTTCCACGAGCGCGTCCCACGTCAGCCATGACAGGGCAACACGCATGGCGGTGCGGATGACATGCCGGGGAGCGCATTTGCGGTTTCCCAAATGGAACTGAAGTAGGACGAACACCTACAAGCCCGCTTTGCTGTCGTGCCATGCTGAGTCCGGTGGCACCGGGAAGCGCGATCGATACTGAGGCGTGCACGGCAAGCGCTTGCGTACGCCATTCCAGAGGCGTAAAAGAGCAATCTTCCCTCCACAAGAAGCAGGCCATGCCGCCGCCCCCCCCCCGAGCGCGGCGTACGATCGCATCGACGGTTCGGGTAACGCTGCCAAGGCGCTGGGAAATGAGCCTGCGCTCGCACCTGTACCTGCTCGCGCTGAGCGTGCTCGCGCCTCTCATCGCGCTGGCATTCGTGGCGGGCTACATTCAAATGCAAGGCGAGCGCGAGACGATGCAGCGGGAGGCGGTCGGCCGCACGCGCGCCGTGATGAGTGCCGTGGACGCGGCACTCGTTGGCGAGATCAACGCGCTGCGGGCGCTGGCCGCTTCCGCCAGCCTCGAAGCCAGCGATATCCGCGCATTTCATGAGGAGTCGCGGCGGGTATTGAGGAGCCAGCCCAACTGGCTGAATGTCGGCTTGATCGGGCCAGCGGGGGAGCAATTCGCGCAGGCCGTTCTACCTTACGGTGCACCTCTGCCTTCCGCCTTGGAAATGCCAAGCGTTAAGCGCGCTGCCGAAACGCAAATCGTTCAGTTCGGCGACGTAGCGCAGAGTCTGGCGGTCGACGGCGCTCCGGTGATCAGATTAAGGCTACCTGTGATGTACGGCGGCGAAGTCCGCTACCTCCTGTCGGTGCCGATCAAGCTGCAGCTCTTCGCCGACCTGCTGGCTGCGCAGGGCCTCCCCGAGAACTGGGTCATCGTCCTCGTGGACCGCCAGCAGCGCTTCATCGCCCGCATCCCGCCGCGACCGCCGGGCGATTCGATCTCGCCGAGCTTTCGCGAAGCGCTCGCGCGCGCGCCGGAAGGTTTCTTCCGCGGCGAGACGGTGGAGGGATTGCAGACCTATACGCCGTACGTGACCTCTGCGCTCAGCGGCTGGGTGCTCGGCGTGGCGATTCCGCAGAGCGTCGTGGAGGCCGGTGCACGCCGGGCGGGGGCGCTGATGTTCGTCGGCACGCTGATCGCGCTCGCGGTAGCCTTGCTGCTGGCGTGGCTGCTCAGCCGGCGCATCGAGCGGCCGATCACCGCGCTCGCCAGGTCAGCCGAGCGGTTGCGGCACGGCGGGGTGGTTGACATTCCACTGTCCGCGAGGATCACCCAGATCAGGACGCTAGCCGAAGCCTTCGCCGTCGCGAGCAGCGCCATCCGCGAGCGGGAGGACGTTCTCCTTCGGGAAAAAAAGGTCCTGGAACAGACGGACCGCGCCAAGGACGAATTCATCGCCATGCTGAGCCACGAGCTGCGCAATCCGCTCGCCGCGCTGGTCTCGGCGGCCGAAGTCCAGAACCGCGCGCCGCCCGGGAGCGAGGCTGCGGTGAAATCGCGCGAGGTGATCGCCAGGCAGACGCGGCACATGACGCGTCTGGTGGAGGACCTGCTCGACCTGAGCCGCATCGTGACCGGCAATGTCGCGCTGTCCCGCGCGCCGGTAAACCTGGCGGACGGCGTCAACCACGCCGTGGCCGCGCTGCGCGATGCCGGTCGCCTTGACGACCACAAGGTCTCCCTCGATCTTGAGCCTGCCTGGGTGAATGCCGACCGCGCGCGCATCGAGCAGATCGTGACGAACCTGCTCGACAACGCGCTCAAGTTCACGCCGCCCGGCCGGCGCATCGAGGTGCGCGTGCATCACTCCGGCGACGAGGCGGTGCTGTCGGTGGCCGACGATGGCGACGGCATCGCTCCCGAAAACCTGGAGAGCATCTTCGACCTTTTCGTGCAGGGCGAGCGCGGGCTGGACCGCCAGAAAGGCGGGCTCGGAATCGGCCTGGCGCTGGTGAAGCGCCTCGTGGCGCTGCACGAAGGAAGCGTCTCCGCGGAAAGCGGCGGCCCGGGCCGCGGCGCCACCTTTACCGTGCGTCTGCCCGCGGTCGCCTCGGGCGTGTCCCATGCCGCCGCAAGACCGCACCTGGACGGCGAAGCGCACCGCATTCTGCTCGTGGAGGACAACGATGACGCGCGGGTCATGATGCGCGCCATGCTGACCCTGAGCGGACATCTCGTCCACGAGGCCGCCGACGGCACGACGGCGCTCTCGCTCGCCGAAAACGCGCTCCCGGACGTGGCGCTTATCGACATCGGCCTTCCCGATATCGACGGCTTCGAGGTCGCCCGCCGCCTGCGTGCATCTCCGGTGTGCGCAAATGCTGCGCTGATCGCGTTGACCGGCTACGGGCAGCCGCAGGACGTGCGCCGCGCGCTCGACGCAGGGTTCGACGCGCACCTCGTAAAGCCGGTGGGCGCCGAGGAACTGCAGGCTGCCATCGCCCGAGTCGGGCAGCGCGCCGGGCTCGCACTAAACGAAATGCGGGCCTCGAGCGCCGGCTGAGACCAGGTCACTTGAGCGTACTGAACTCTGGATTCCGGATCGTGGTCCGGAATGACGGGTTGGTGCGACGTCATCCCAGCGAAGGCTGGGATCCAGAGCAGCGCCTGGGCGGACATCAAACTGGAGAGACCGGCGTCCAGCGCTCGCGCCGCCGCGCGATGCGCTGTTCCGCGGTTTCTGCCTCGTAGACTGCCGCGACGGCCTCCGGAAGCCTGGCGGGCACCGGCTGCAGCGCATTGATATTGACGATCCCGTAGCGTCCCTCGGGCGCTGAAATCTCCGCGCCGATATATACGCCGCATTTGCGGCAGACCAGGTAGTCCGCCGTCATCTGGCCGAAGCGATAGTGGTGGAGCGTCCCGCGCACCCGTTCCCTGAACTGCACCGAGCCGGCAGGGTCGGAGGTGGTTCGCACCGCGTGCGCGCGACAGAAACTGCACTGGCAGGCACGCACGTTCCAGCTTTCGGGATCCATGGCGGTGCGATAGACGTAGCCGATTGCACCGCAGTGGCAGGCGCCTTCAAACGTCGGATGCGGGTTCGACATGCCTTGCGCATGAGATCCGCACGCGGGGATTACGACTGAGCGGTCACACCACCATCTTTTCGATAGTGACCGCCAGGGCCCACAATGCGAGTCCCAGTCCCATCAGGTTAACCTTGGCCGATGGTACGCCGAACGCCGCCAGGAAGAAACAAATAACTGCGCCAATCAAAAGGATAGTGAGCATGAAAACCTCCATGCACAGCGGCGAAGAAGCCGCTGTGCCGCAAGGATCATGCCGGGAGCATAGGACGCGGGTGCGGGTGACGCATGAGCCGTTCGGAGATGCGGGAATATGACATCAAGAAGCCAGGTCCGCTCCGTTCGGATCAGCAGCCGAACCCGGATGCCGCGTCCAGGGTCTCAACCTTGCCCTTGTCGCGAGCACGCGGCGAACAAGCGTCATCCTCCGCTGCCCGCGCATCGGCGAATCTCCATTCTTCTCTTGTGCTTTGCCCCGCCCCCAAGGCGGGGCTTTTTTTGCGGTGAAGGTCAGTTCACCGCGATCTTCATGGCTTTGACGAGCTTCTCCAGCTCGGCATACTCACGGTCGAACTTGGCCTTGAATTCCTCGGGCCGCGCGGCCGGCACCACCTCGGAACCATCTGCCGCCAGCGCCTTCACCGTCGCAGGGGTGTTCATGCCCTCGCTCACCACGGCGTTGATCGCGCTGATGATGCCGCGCGGCGTGGCGGCGGGCGCGAAATAGGCGTAGCTGTTGCTCAACTCGAATCCCGGCACGCCCGCTTCCGAGACCGTCGGCATATCCGGGAACAGCTTGCCGCGCCGGGTCCGGTGATGGCGAGCCCACGCAGCTTGCCGCGGCGCAGATGCGCGCAGGAAAGGCTGCACGCCGCCGTCGCGAGCGGCGACCGGGACAATCAGAGCGGCTCGGTGATCAGCAACATAAGCATTTCGATCGCCACCAGGACGCCGGCCAGCGCAACCAGCAGCAGTGCGAACCCGAGCGCCAGCGTGGCGACCGCAGTGCCGATGACGGCATGAATGTTGAAGTCATCCGGAAGTCCGATCCGCAGGCGGAGGCTGCGCGGTTGCGTATCTTCGTAGACCACCTCCGCGTCGACCACGTCGTCCAGTTCGCCGGGGCGCCGGGGTTTGGTCGAATACACGCCCGCCTCAGCATTGCGCTCGGACGACGACTGCGCCTCTACCGGCGCGGGGACGATGTTCATCGAGGATACTCGTCCTGATAGGGCTTGGACCACTGTCCGGGGCAGCGTTCCGCATGACCGCGTACAGGAAGAGAGGGGGCGGCGAGCGTCTGGCGAGTGACATTTCCGCCCCCGTCATCGTCAAACGCCATGCACAAGGTGTTGGCTGCCGATGACCCGGGTTCGACCGGCGACTGTAGGCGGGGTTCCGACAATGGGCTGGTCGGCTCTCCTACAAAACAGTCAACACCGCTGCAGACATACGTGCATCGCTGTACCACGACACGATCGTGCGGTCGCGGTACTTGCGGTCCGACTCCTTGACGCCTTCGCCCTGGATGTTGCGCTTGGGCTCCGTCATGGCATTCCTCCATCTCTTGTGAAAAACAGGCGTGCCGCGCGACCGGCGCGGTTCTGACTGATTGGTGGAACGCGCAACGGGAAAAGTTCCTCGGATTACCCGCTCCAGTCGTGTAGTAGCGGTTCTTACAGACGCCATCGGTCGTCCGTCAGGCTGGGCAAATTGGATTATTCCGGCAACCTAATCGGCCTCATCACGGCCCAATTCAATGCACGGCAGCTGTTTTTTCGCTGCCGGAGTATCTGAATGGCGAGACTACGGATCCTGATAGCTGGAATCGAGGAGAGCAACCCGCGCCTCTCGTTGATATTCGACGATTGCGTAGCCACTTTCGTGCACACGATGGCGGAAGTTGAAGCCGCGCTTGCCGAGCCGTATGACGTGATGCTCATCGCCGTGCGGTTCGACGAGAGCAGGATGTTCGACCTGCTGCGCCACCTGAAATCGAACCCCGCCGTATCGCGCATGCCGGTGATCTGCTACAGGAGCTCGCGCCGCTCGCTCATGGCCACGCCACTGGGCAGACAAGGGGTGGAGCTGGCAAGCCGCGCGCTCGGAGCATGCGATTTTCTCGACCTCGTCACCGACCCTGACATCGAGGGCGCCAACCGGCGGTTCCGGGAGGCGGTCTTCCGGGCGGCGCAAAGCGTGCGGTCCACATAGGGCATTCGTCTTCCCCGCATAGTCGATTTCTACCATTCCCCGTGTGCCGGCGGCCGGCATGACGGCCGGACTCAGGCGAGTCAGATTCCAGCGTGCAATTTCGCACGAACAAGACCAAGGTATTGATACCAAAAGCCCTGTTTGGGCGCCGCTATGACGCGTAAATTCACGGCTTCACCGGGGAGAGGGCATGACCAGGTCAAACATCGCGTCGGTCCGCATGAAAATCACCAAGGTCAAGGCACTGGTGAAGGCCGTCGAGCTTGCGCAGAAGGGACGCGCCACCGAAGAGAGCGCCGAGATTGCGCAGTGCATGCAGGCCGTATACCAGGTGCTCGCCTCCATCGAGGATGACATGGCCTCGCAGGAAGCGGGTTCCCCGGCGAAGATGACGCTCGTCAAGCCCGGTAAAGAACCCTCCTAGCCGCATCCGGCATTCCCGCCAAACCGGCTTTCATCATCCGGTAAGAATTACAGCCCGGCGGATTGCGCATCGGGCATTGCGCCCGGGCGCCGGACGCGGCGATCGGCGCCCGTAAAGCTCACGCGCTACCGAGGCATGGTGATTGCTTCGCTACGCGGCACGCGAATCCACGCGTTCCTACATCAAGGAGTTCACGATGGGCAAGCAACGACTGCTGATGGCTGCGGCGACTGCGCTGGCGCTCTCCGGGTGCGGCATGTTTGACGGCATGGGCAGCAACAGATCGGGTGGTACGAGCGCCTCGGGTGATGGCGGGAACACGGGAACGGGCAATGAAGCGGTCGCGGCGTGCCGGGGCCTGACGGGCGATACGCTACGGAACTGCCTGGACCGGGAACGGTTGAACCGGGGCACGCAAACTCCGCGATAACGGCGAAGTATCGCGACCACGCATCTCACGATCAGCGGCCATGGTGTTGCGTCGCGCGAGGCGATGGCGCGTGCCCGGGGGCTGCTTCGCTCTGTCTCATCGCCACGCGAGGACTTGCGGTCGCACCCGCACGGCCGCCCGCCGCCATGCAGGAAACTTCTCGCCGGCCGGCGCACGCGGCACCGCCGCCGCGGGATCGCTCTCCGATGCGGCCCTTAATGTACGTTCGCTATCTGCTGCTTCAATCGTTCGGCGATTTTCTCGTCCGACTGCGCGTGTATCGCGATTCTTTGATACTGGTCGACGCTGATACCCTCATTCTCAACGGCCTCCACCATTTCACCGGCGGCGGACTCCTTTATCTCCCGTTGTTCGTCAGGGCTCCGTGCCGTGTCCAGCCTTGCGGCACAAGACTCGCTGATTCGCTGTACTTTGATGGCTGCGAGAACAAAGGACTTTAAATCGTCATCACTAAATGAAGATTCCGACGGCTCGCGCCCGCCGTCATGGTCGATCACCGACATAGGCCGCCAAACTGCGTTTCCGAGGACCGATTTGTGCATCGTGACGCCTCCTGGGTTGTAGGTCTCCACGAGCTACGTCCGACCACGGACCTCGCGAGGCGGTTCCATCGACGCCGGCAGCGGTTTGGATGCTCCCTGCTGGGATTATGACGGTGGCAAGCGTGCTCGCAGCGCTACCCGTCGCTTCGATCAAGACGCGCGACGGCGAGAATGATTACGCACAGAACGGCTAAAGCGATGAGGTCCATGGCAGGTAATAATTACACCGGACATGGCGCAGCGCCCATGCTAATGCGACATCCGGGCATTCGTGCGGTTCCAATCCCGGCACGCCGAAAAGTACCATGATCAGCAGTAATCAGACCGACGAGAGCTCTGCCAGCCAGCTCCGCTGTTGAAAGAACATCCATGTCAACCTTTGCGATGGGTGCTGGCCAGTCTATGCGCAAGCTCCAATGCCAGGCGTCGCCAAAGATCTGGATAAGCTCTGGCCATTTCGTCAAAACCCCTTTGGGGCACGAGCGCAGCGACGATGGTATCTCTCGCAACCACCGACGCCGTGCGGCCCTTGGAAGGTTCCAGCATCCCGATCTCGCCCACGTGCATTCCAGACTTAACCGTGGCGACTTCCGCTCCGTCGACCTGAATAGAAACGCTGCCGGCGAGAATGAAGTACAGGTCACTGCCCCTCTCGCCCTGCTGGAACAGCGCCTCGTTCTGGTAATACTCCCTGAGCAGCATATCCGCCGCTATGCTTTCCGCAATGGCATTGCTTCCATCGACCAGGAATTGCCGGCGCAGCGCATCCATGAGCGCGGTTTTTCCGTCTTTCCCTTGAAATTGTTCGATCACGGTATGGCGCTATCGGGAGCGTTCTGCCGGTTTCAGCTTGGGCTGATCAGTCATGGGTCGGGAGATAGCGGCGGATGATCCGCAGAGGGGGCTTTCGTTTGCGGACTTGCATGGTTACCAGCCGTCTCTATCAAGGAGATGCGCAATAGCCAGGACGAGCACGCAGCCGACAACCAGAACGAGAAGGTCCATTGCGGTAAGAATTACAAGGCGGGGCACGGAAAGACCGATCGGATGTCGCCGCGCCCGGCCATCGCACGCAAAAAATCAGCGTCTACTGCGATGGCACTACATGCGACCGCGCTGCGGTGGAAGCGGTTCCATCAGTCCTTGAGTATGCCGATGCAGATCACGCCGACAATCACAAGTAACGCCGTGATTTCAAGCTTGCTGAGAGTGCCCATGATAAATGCGACAAACCGGGCTTGGAAGGGGTTCCGTTGGGATCGGAAACCGGGATACTGTACGTTCCGGGCGGTCCGAAGGCTGTTTTCCGTATAGTTTCCGTATGGAAAAAGGTCCTGTTATGTCGTTGTTGTTGGTGGGTGGTACTGGGTTCGAACCAGTGACCCCTGCCGTGTGAAGACAGTGCTCTACCGCTGAGCTAACCACCCGTTGTTCTGGAGGGGAACGGGGCGGATTTTAGCATCGCCCAGGAAGCCGCTTCAAACCAGCCGCACCCTGAACGCCACCTCTTCACCGTTGTGGCATAAGTCACATTGCAGCCGCCGTAAGCCGACGCGCGCGCCGGCATTGGCATGGAAGCTGCATAGATGGCGAGCGGGAAAACAGGGGAGCGGGGCATGCTGATCCATCTGGAAGACTACAGAAAGAGGCGTATAGCGCCCGCTGCAGCCGCGGATCAGCAGGCGGGGGGGCGCGACGGTGCAGGCGTGCCTACGATGGAACCGCTTGCTGCCGTGGTTATCTTCAGAAGGCCGCGTCGGCTTGCTACAGAGGGGCTGGCGGCAAGCGCTCTGGCGGGCATCTACCCGCTTGCTTCCCGATACTGACCGCGACGACTGACGTGGAACGTCAGAAATAGCCGGAGTTTCGTGCGCCTCGTGTTCCGGCAGGCGCACTCAGCGCATGCCGGCCGCCGCTTTCCGCTTCGTCGCGTCAGTGTATGAATGCACGCCGCCCCCGGAGGCTTTGGCCCGGTACATCGCCGCGTCGGCAATGCGAAGCAGGGTGGCGTAATCGCTGCCGTCGTGGGGGTAAACGGCCACGCCGACGCTGCAGCTCACGTTCACTTTGCGGTTCGCGGCGCGGAACGGCCGCGCGACGCTGTCGAGCATCCTCTCCACGATGGCCGTGGCATCGCGGCCGGATTCGAGCGGCAGCACCATCACGAACTCATCGCCGCCGAGACGCGCGACGATGTCGCCTTCCCGCGTGCAGGATACGATGCGGCTCGCGACCTCCTTCAGGAGCCGGTCGCCGACGCTGTGTCCCAGCGTGTCGTTGACGGCCTTGAAGTTGTCGATGTCGATGAACACTACCGCGACCGTGGTCTCCTGCCGGTGCGCGCGTGCCAGCTCCTGGCGCAACTGCTCTATCAGCAGCCGGCGATTCGCAAGGCCGGTGAGCGCGTCGCGGTAGGCGAGCGCGGACAGTCTTTCCTGTCGTGCCTGCTGATCCAGCGCATAAGAGAGATCGCCCGCCACGTCGGTGAGCACCTTTCGCTCCTCGTTCTCGAAAAAGCCGGGCTCGCTGGCATAGATCTTCAGTATTGCGACGACCCGGTGTCCGGCGATGAGCGGCAGCCCGATCATCGAACGATACCCGCGGGCGAGCGCATCTTCCTTCAGGAGAAACGAGGTTTCGTCCCGTATATCGTTTACGACCACGCTCCCCAGCCGCTTCAGTCCTTCCCCTTTGCCCTTGCTCTCGGACTCGCGTATGCGCACCGCCGCGGCCCTCTGGAGATAGCCCTCGTCGTGCCCGCTGCAGGCGACCGGCTCGAGCGTCAATGCCTCCGGCGCGACGCAGCCCACCCATGCCATTCTGAACCCGCCCGCTTCCACGGCGCTCCGGCAGGCGGCTTCGAAAAGCTTGTGCCGGTCCGGACTGCGCACGATGGCGGACGCCACCGCCAGACGCACAGCGTGGACCCGCTCGAGACGGGCGGCGCGGGAACGCTTCACGGTTTCCTGCACCGCGTGCCGTACCGCATCGTGCAGGCGCGCGCTGTTCGCTTTCAGCACGCAATCGGTGGCGCCGCGCCTGAGCGCTTCCTGCAGTTGTCCTTCGCCCATGCCCTGCGCGACCACGATCAGCGCAACGTCGGGCTTGTTCTCGCGCAATGCCTCGATCAATGGCCAGGGACCGTGTTCAGTGGTCGGGAAGCCGCAGACAACGGCATCCGGGCTGAATTTCTGAAGGGTGGACTCGAGATCGCCGGGATCGCCCGTGCTCAGGACCTCGCAGATCATCCGGGCGTGCTTGAGCGCGGCCGTCTGTTCCGTCATGTCTCCAGGGATGTTCTCTATTATCAGTATCTTGAGATTGTTTTCCATGACTGACCCTGTAGTAACGTGTCTACTCTGGTGTTTTGCTGCGCGAATGTGGATCAGAATAGACCGGGCCTGCCCGCCGCGAGGATGTATTAATTCACAGCCCGGCGAAAATTCCTGGCCTGCGGGCTGGATATAATCGCAGCCGCATGGCAAGGGCCGGACCCAGTTTCGAGTGACCAGAACGATCACCATCATCGGCGCCGGCATCGTGGGCATTGCCGCCGCCTCGTACCTCCGGCGTGACGGACACGATGTCACGGTCGTGGACATGCGGCCGCCGGGGGAGTACTGCTCGTTCGGCAATGCCGGCATCCTGAGTCCCGGATCGTGCGTGCCGCTCGCGACGCCGGGCGTGTTGTGGAATGTTCCCGGCTACCTCGCCGATCCACTGGGGCCGCTCACCGTGCGCTGGTCGTATCTGCCGCGCGCGATGCCGTGGCTGCTGCGATTTCTCGCCGCATCGAACCGCGAGCGCGTGGAACGGATTGCCGATGCGCTGCGCTCACTGCTCAAGCAGACGTTCGATGCCTACGAGCCGCTCGTGAGCAACGCCGGAGTGAGCGATCTCATACGGCGCACCGGCTACATCGTGGCTTACGGCACGCGCCGGGCTTACGAGAACGACGCCACGGCGTGGAGGCTGCGGCGCGAGCGCGGCGTAGCGATGGAGGAAATCACATCGGCAGAAATCGGGCGCCGCGTGCCGCAGTTGAGCAGCAGCTACCAAACCGGGCTCTACCTGCCGGAGCAGGGCTATTGCGCGAATCCCGAACGGCTCACCAAGTCGCTCGCCGCGCAGTTCGTCCGTGACGGGGGGAGGATCCTGCAGCGCAAGGTGCTCGATATCGAGGTGGGCACTGAAGGCCCGCGCGCGCTCGTGACGGACGCGGGCGACGTGCCGGTCGCGACGCTGGTAGTGTGTGCCGGCGCGCACTCGAACGAGTTCAGCGCGAAGCTGGGCGATCCGGTCCCGCTGGAGGCGGAGCGCGGCTACCACGTCACCTACTCCGATCCGCGCGTGGACCTGCCGCTGCCGGTATTCCTTCCGGAATACAAGTTCTTCGTCACGCCGATGGAGATGGGGCTGCGCATCGCCGGGCAGAGCGAATTCGCCGGCATCGATGCCGAGCCGAACTACGGGCGCGCCGACATACTGGCGAAACACATGCAGCGCATCTTCCCCGGCATCAGCACCGCCGACACGACGAAATGGATGGGGCGACGCCCCTCGATGCCCGATTCGATGCCGGTGATCGGCCCCGCGACGAAGTTCAGCAACGTTTATTACGCATTCGGGCACGGCCACGTCGGGCTGTGCGGCGGCGCGCCCACCGGCCGGATCATCGCCGACCTCGTCGCCGGGCGGGCGCCTGCGATCGACGTTTCGCCGTTTTCCGCGGCGCGCTTTTCCTGACCGGGCGCTTTGCGGCGGGCGCGGCTTTCTTGCCGACGTTCACCGGTTTTCCGGACCGGATCGAGTCCACGATGGCTTCCATCACGGTGACACCGTGCACTTCGTCGCCGCCTGCCACCGCGAGTGGCCGCCCCGCCGCGGCGGCCGCCGCAAAGTGCTCGAGTTCCGAGCGCTCCGTGCTGAGCGTCGGGAAGCTGATCTCCTGCGGCACGGTCTTTTCCCGCGGATTCTTCGGATCGACGTAGCAAACCCGCATCGTCCACGTCGTCAGGTGCTCGATGTCGCCGACTTCGACCCAGGCGAGCGAGCCGAAGATCTGCATGCGCCAGGTTTCCGGCGTCGCGATAACGGTGCCGAGATAGCCCGTCACGCCGTTTCGGAACCGGAGCAGCATGGAACTGGTGTCGTCGAGCCCGAAGTCCTGCGCAAGCCGGTAACTCTGGGCGTGTACCGAGGCGACCGGTCCCGCGAGGTAAAGCATGGCGTCGAGCACGTGCACGCCGCGGCCCGCCATGCCGCCCGCCGGCCCTTCGTCGCGCCGCTGCCGCCAGTGCTCGCGGCCGTAGAAGTAGGCGCTCGGCCCGCAGAAATTGCCCTCGATGTGGAGCAGCTTTCCCAGCCGGCCGTCGTCGCGCATCCTGCGGATTTCCTGTAACGCGGGCTGGAAACGCCAGTTGTAGCCGGCCGCCAGCGTGACCTTGCGCCGGGCGCACGCGCGCACCGCGGCCAGCGCCGATGCGCTCGTGAGCGTGAATGGCTTCTCGGTGAAGGCGTGCTTGCCGGCTTTCGCCGCGGCGATGATCTGCTCGGCGTGCAGGCTGTGCGGTGTTGCCAGCACCACCGCATCGATGCGCGGATCGGCCAGCGCCTTTGCGTAATCATCGTAGAGGCGCAAACTGTGCCGGGCGGCGAAGTCTTTCGCCTTATCGACGTGACGCAGCACGCCGGCGACGAAACGGATCTTGTCGCTGCCCTGCGCGTTCGTGACGAGATTCTGTCCCCACCTTCCGAGTCCGACGATTGCCGCGTTTAGCATGCTGTTCCTTGTTATTGAACGGTGATATTTGCTTCCTTGATGACCCGCGCCCAGACCTTGCGCTCGTTGCGCACGATAGCGTCGAGCTCGGCAGGCGTGCTTCCTTCCGCCTCGACGCCGTCACGGGAAAGGCGGTCCCGGACGTCCGCCATGGCGACCACCGTGAGGACTTCCTTGTTCAGGCGCGTAATGATCTGCATGGGCGTTTTTGCTGGAACGAACACGCCGTACCAGGAATTCACTTCGAAGCCCGGCATGCCCTGCTCGGCGATAGTCGGAATGTCGGGCGCCGCCGTCGACCGTCTTGCGCCGCTTACGCCCAGGGCCTTGAGTCGGCCGGCTTTCACGTGCGGGATGGCGGGGAGGATGGGACCGAACCCGAGCTTCACCTGTCCGCCGATGAGGGCTGGCAAGGCGGCGCCGCTTCCTTTATAGGGAACATGAGTCATCCTTATGTTCGCCATCGAGCACAACAGTTCCGCAGCGAGGTGATTGGCGGTCGCGACGCCCGACGACGCATAATTGATTTCGCCCGGCTTGGCTCTTGCCAGCGCCACAAGCTCCTTGACCGAACTCGCCGGCAACGTCGGGTGCGCGGCGAGGATGCTCATCGAGTTGCCCAGCTTGGAGATCGAAGCGAAGCTGCGGTCGGGATCGAAACGGACCTTTTGTCCGATGATCTTTGCGACGACCAGCGGCCCGCCTGTGCCGAGCCAGATTGTGTGGCCGTCCGGTTGTGCGTCCGCCACGATTTCGGCGCTCAGGTTGCCGCCCGCGCCCGCTCGGTTGTCCACCACAACGGACTGACCCAGCGCATCGCCGAGCTTGCCGCCCACCACGCGCGCGATGGTATCGCTCGGTCCGCCGGGCAGGAATCCGACGACGAATCGGATCGGGCGCGATGGGTAGTCTGCCGCTGAAACGCTCGATGTGAACCAACACGCGAGCGCGGTAACTGCGATGATGACTGTTCGGATGTTCAGACGCATGCTTGCCTCCATGATCAGCCGATGCTCGCACCGGATGCGAGCCGTTTCCTGGTAGAGCCGCGTCACAACCGCACGCGGCGTGTGCGCAGGCGCAAAGACCCCCCGTACCAGGGCGTGAGGTCGTAACCGGGCACGCCCGACTCCGCCACGGTCATGAAGTGCGCCGTCGTCGACATGGCTGCGCTCAGGTGCTCGTCCGGTCTTCGCTGACGGCGCCGGACCACGGCGACATGACATCGGAGATTCCGTAGTGCTGGCCGTCTGACGGATCGTTGAGCACCGAACTCGGGCAGGCGAAGTTCGTAGGATAGACGACAAGCTCGGTTGCCGCGACGGGAAAATGTGCAGCGAGCGCTTTCTGCACCGATCCGGACAGCCGCGGGTCGACGCCCACGGTATCGCCGCCGCTCGCGTCGATGCGCGGGTGGTGGAACGCGTCCTCCAGCGTCATGCCGTGATCGACGAGGAAGGACGAAATCTGGAACACCGCGGGAAAGATTTTGCGTCCGCCCGAAGCGCCGATTGCAAACGATGGCTGGCCTTCGCGACGCACGATGACGGGACACATATTGGTCAGCGGGCGCTTGTTGGGCGCGAGGTAATTGGGCGATTCCGGCCGCGGATCGAACCACATGATGCCGTTGTTCATCAGGATGCCTGTCGTCGGCAGGACCACCTTTGATCCGAAGACCGAGAGCAGCGTCTGCGTGAGCGCCACCATGTTCCCGTCGCGATCGATGGCGTTGAGGTGGGTGGTCGTGGATGGATCGCGGTGGTCGCTGGTTTCCCCCATGCTGGCCAGCCGGTCGGAGTACGCCTCGCGCAGGATGCGCGCGTACGCGACAAAGGATTCCGCATCCGGCCCGCCTGCCTTGATCGATACTTCGGACAGCGCCTTCAGCGCCCGCTGCATGCTGGGTCCGGCGGTGAGGCCGGGTGCCAGCGCGAACTGCGCGCCACGATAGCTGCATTCGAGCGGCGCGACCAGGCGCGCACGATAGTTCGCGAGGTCTTCGACGCTTAGCTTGCCGCCCATGCGCCGGACGTCTTCCGCGATGTCGCGCGCGACAGCGCCCTCGTAGTATTCGCGGCGCCCGCCCTTCGCGAGCCGCCGCATGGTCTCGGCGAGCCCTTTCAGGATGAGGCGCTCGAGCGGCGCACCGGCCGGCGTCACCGGCGGGTAGCCCGTAGGCAGCCACACCGCGCGCGTCGAGCCGTAGCGCGCGAGTTCGCGCGTCATCGTGGCGACCTTGAGCGTGAGGTACCAATCGACGGCGATGCCGCGTTCAGCCAGCGCTATGGCGGGCTGCAGGACATCGCTGAAAGACAGCGTCCCGAATTTTTCAAGCGCGGTGCCGAGCCCGTCGACGTGGCCCGGCACGGCGATCGACAGCGGGCCGTGGACATTGCGGTCGTCTTTCACCGTGGGCCAGGTGAAGAGGTCGCGGGTCGTGACACCGCCCCCGACGAGCGGATAGTCGGCGGGATCGAGTCCGCGGGGCGAAACGGGACCGAAATCGACTACGTGCACACGACGCTCTTTCGCGAGATAGACCAGCATGAACCCGATCCCGCCGAGCCCGCTGTTCCACGGTTCCACCGCGGCGAGCGCGAAACCGGTTGCGACCGCGGCATCGACGGCATTGCCCCCTGCGGCAAGCACTTGCGCGCCCACCTCGCCGGCGACGCGATTCTGGGTGGCGACAATGCCGCCGCGGCTGCGGGCGACCGGCTTGCGCACGGTCCAGTTCTGTACGAGATGTTCGAGTTTTGCGCTCATGGGCTCCGGCCTGATGACGGTCAGGAACTGGCGGGCTTGCCGGCGGCAAGTCGCTTTGCGACGGTATCGATCAGCCGCCGCGAGATGCTGATACCGGGCGGGAGCTTCGGCATGCTGGCCGCATCGAACCACCGCGCCTCCGCGATCTCCTCGCCGTCGGGCCGGACTTCGCCGCCCGCGTATTCCGCGGTGAAGGCAACCATCAACGAATGGGGAAAGGGCCACGGCTGGCTGCCGAAATAGCGCAGGTTGCACACTTCGACGCCCACTTCCTCGCGCGTCTCGCGGATCGCGGTATCTTCCAGCGTTTCGCCCGGTTCGACGAAACCCGCCACCGCGGAATAGCGTCCCTCGGGCCAGATCGGCTTGCGCACGAGCAGCAGCTCCCTGCCGCGCGTCACCAGCGTCATGATCGCCGGCGATACCGGCGGATAGCTGGTAAGCCCGCAGGCGGAGCATTCGCGCGCGCGTTCGGTCTCGCGCGGGCGCGTCGGCGCGGCGCAGCGGCTGCAATACTGATGGTCGCGGTCCCAATCGACGATCTGGTAGGCGCGCCCCGATACCACCGCGAGGGTTTCTTCCACGATGCCGAAGAGGTCGCGCAGGCCGAGCAATTGCCAGCCTTCCGGCAGCGACTGGGACTCGGCGATCTCGGCTGCGTAGCAATGCTGGCCGCGATAGAGCCCGAGGTACAGACTGCGCCGCGCGGCGAGCCCGTGCTCGTCGAGCTGCATGCAGGAGGGCAGCCCCGGCTTGTCTGCGCAGTTCAGTACCGCGATCTTCGTCCCCTGGAAGGTGAACCACAACGCGGGCTGCTGCACGGTTTCCGGCGGCCTGGACAGAGGAATGAAATCCTGAGGCATGGGCGGTCCGGTTGTCGTCACGCCGCGCGCAAACGGCCGTCGCGGCAGTCTTCAATTTTCTGCCGCAAGTACGAGACGGCATAGTCGATTTCTTCTTCGGTATTGAAACGCCCCACGGTGACGCGGATCGAGTTGCCTGCGGAGGCGCTGTCGGCGCCGAGCGCCTGCAGCACGTGCGAGGGCATGGCGCTGCCCGCGGAGCACGCCGAAGTGGACGACACCGCGATGTCGGTCAGCGAAGTGAGGAGCGTGTCGCAGTTTTCCAGTGCCAGCGTGATGCTGAGGTTGTTGGCGATGCGCTGCGTCATGTCCCCATTGACCCGCACTTCCGGCAGGTCGATGAGGCCGTTGAAGAGCCGGTCGCGCAACGCCCGCATGCGCGGCACTTCGGCGGCCATCGACTCGCGCGCGATGCGGAAACACTCGCCCATGCCGACGATCTGGTGGGTGGGGAGCGTGCCCGAGCGCAATCCGCCCTCGTGCCCGCCGCCGTGCATCTGCGCTTCGACACGGAAGCGCGGATTGCGGCGCACGTACAGCGCGCCGATGCCCTTCGGACCGTAGGTCTTGTGCGCCGTGAGCGACACGAGGTCGACGGGCGTCTGTGCAAGATCGATCGCCACTTTGCCGGTGGCTTGCGCCGCATCCACGTGGAAAGCGATGCCGCGCTCCCGGCACAGCGCCCCGATGCCTGCGATGTCCTGGATCACGCCGATCTCGTTGTTGACCAGCATGATGGAGACCAGGATCGTGTCGGGTCGCAAGGCGGCGCGCAGCGCGTCGAATGCGACGAGGCCGTCGGGTTGCGGCGCGAGATAACTCACCTCGAAGCCGCTGCGCTCGAGCTCGCCCAGGGTGTCGAGCACCGCCTTGTGCTCGGTCTGCAGGGTCACGCAATGCCGGCCGCGGGCCTTCGCCGCGTGCGCGGCGCCTTTCAAGGCGAGATTGTTGGATTCCGTCGCGCCGGAGGTCCAGACGATTTCGCGCGGATCGGCGTTGAGCAGCGCCGCGACCTCCGAGCGTGCCTCCTCCACGGCGCGGCTCGCGGCGCGGCCGAACGCGTGCGCGCTCGCCGGGTTGCCGAAGTGCTCCGCAAGCCAGGGCAGCATTTTTTCGACCACGCGCGGGTCGATCGGCGTCGTCGCGGAGTTGTCGAGATAGATCGGTAATTTCATTAAAGGGGTCAGGGTCGATTTTTGCTCGTGGGGTGAGATCGATCAGAATCCGCCATAAAAAATCGACCCTGACCCGTTTAATGCTTCTGCGTGAGCGCCGCGATCACGCGCTGGCGCTTTTCTTCCACTTCCTTCGCGAATCCGGGGTGCTTCTGCTCGACGAAGCCGGTCGCGAGCCCGAGCTTGAGCAGCGCGACCGCGAAGGTCGCGGAGAGGTCGTCGATGTCGGGACTGACCTTGGCGAGCTGGATCGCTTCTATCGTTTCGTCGAACAACTGCTGCATCGCTTCCTGCAATTCGTCGTCGAAAAGCTGTGGCATGGCGGCTACCCGGCGTGAAACCGCAATTCTAACGCCGCTGCAGCGCCTCGGGATTGACCACGTTCGCGGACTCGCCCCGCGCGAAGGCGAGTACGTTGGCGAAGGCCTCGCCAAAATACAGCTCGTAGGTGTCCCGCTCGATCCAGGCGCTGTGGGGCGTGCACAAGGCGTTATCGAGCTTGAGCAGCGGATGGTCGCCGCGCAGCACCGGTTCGTTCTCGTAGACGTCCACCGCGGCATATCCGGGACGGCCGGCCTTCAGCGCCTCCACGAGCGCCCCGGGCGCGATCAGCCCGGCACGCGCGGTGTTGACCAGCAGTGCATCGCTTTTCATGCGAGCGAGATCCTGCGCGCTTACGATGCCGCGCGTGTCCCTGGTGAGCCGCACGCACAGCGCGAGCACGTCGGAGCGTTCGAACAGCTCCTGCTGGCTGGCTGCCACGGCGTAGCCGGCATCGCGTGCGGCTGCGATGGACGATTCGCGTCCCCAGATCAGCAGCTTCATGCCGAAGCTCGCGCCGGTCGCCGCAACCGGAGCGCCGATTTTGCCCAGTCCGAAGACCCCCAGCGTGCGCCCGTGCAGGCCCAGGCTGAAGGAGGTGCGCCACTCGCCGCGCTTCATCAGCGCGGTTTCCTGAGAAATGCGACGCAGCGAGGCAAGAATCAGCGCCCAGGTATGTTCGGCGACGGTATGGGGCGAGGCGTGCGTGCCGGCCGTGATCACGATGCCGCGCTCGGTGCAGGTCTCGACGTCGATGTGGCGCACGCTGCGGCCGGTCTGCGCGATGTGCTGCAGCCGCGGCAGCTTCTCGATCAGCTCGCGGGTGTAACGCGTGCGCTCCCGGATCGGCACGATGACTTCAGCGTCGCGCAGGTTGGAAACGATGGT
>JBQTHU010000121.1:0-1835 GCA_052389535.1 Betaproteobacteria bacterium
GCGCGATGGAGAGCGCGCGCAGTTCGGGGTCGCTGCCCTGAACGCCGAGGTCGGCGCGGGCGAGCGCGGAAATGGGATTGCCGGAAGCGTTGAACACCAGCTTCTGCAGGATATCGCGGCGCAGATCACGCGAGAGGCGCGCATCCACGCCGCGCGCCTTAAGCAACGCGACGGCCTTCTGCAGTCGCGCGCTTGCCGAACTGTCCGGCTCGCCCAGGATCAGGTGATCGGGGCCGCTGTGCCAGATGACCCCGGGTGCGACGATCTCGTTGGGCGAATGCACCACGGCGCCGAGCGCGCGTTCCGGCCTGACTTCGTGCCACAGCGCGCCATCCGGGTCGAGCAGCGGCAGCGTGCCGGCCTGCCCCGGCAGCCCGTGCCGCCACCACCACGGAATGCCGTTGAGAAGAAAGATCGCGCAGCCGCCCGGCGCCAGCAGTCGCGCGATCGCCTGTGCTGCGCCCGGGACCGAATGGGCCTTGAGCGTGACGAGCACGAAGTCCTGCCCGGGCAGCGTCGACGGATCATCGCTGACGGCCGCGGGCCGTACGGTGGTTTCCTTTCCTCCTTTTTGCAGCGTGAGGCCGCGCTCGCGGATCGCCTTCAGCATCGCGCCGCGCGCGACGAGCGATATCCCGTCAGGATTGGCGGCGAGCATCTGGACTGCAAGATGTCCGCCGACAGCGCCGGCACCGAAAACACAAACTTTCATCAGCACTCCTGTGTGACGAGATGCCGGTAAACCGGCATCCGAATGCTGGATCCCAGCCTGCGCTGGAATGACGAATTGAGTATTGTCTGCGTCAGCATGCGGGGCGGGTGCGGATGCGGTCTGCGATCTTGCGCGCGACGCGCTGGCCCCTGCTCGCGCCGAAAAACTCGCCCTGGTGCACCATCACCTTGCCGCGCAGGATGGTGGTCTCCGGCCAGCCTGTGATGTCGTGCCCTTCCCACGGGCTGTAGTCCGCCTCGTGCAGATCCTTCACTTGCACTTTGCGCCGGATGGTGGGATCGAACACGACGAGGTCGGCATCGCTGCCCGGCGCGATCACGCCCTTGCGCGGATAGAGGCCCATGATCCGCGCCGCGTGCGTCGAGACGTGATCCGCGAATTTCTCCAGCGAGTAGCCGCGCTTGGTCACCATCTCCGCGTACATCACCGACAGCCGCGGCTCCACCCCGGCGCTGCCGCCGGTGGTGTCGTCGATGCGCTTGCCGTGGACCTTGGTGCAGAGCGAGGTGCAGATGCCGTCGGTCGCGACGGTGCTGATTTCCCCGTCCACGGTCCCCCGCCACAGCGCCTGCTGGTCCGCCTCGGTCTTGAGCGAGGGATAGGTGTGATAGATCTGGCCGTTGGTTTTCTTGTAGTCGGACGCGTTGTAGAGCATGTACTGGTGCAGCGTCTCGCCGTAAATGGGATAGCCGCGCCCGCGTGACTCCCTGATCGCGGCGACGCCCGTTCCGGCGCTCACGTGCATCATGTAGAGCGCGGCGCCCTCGACGTTCTCCGCGAGCCGCAGGATGTGACGGAACGCAAGATCCTCGGAGAGCGCGCTGTGGACTTCGGGCATGTTCTCGAAGCCGACGCGGCCCTCCTTGATCAATTTCTCGTACATGTGCATCACGAGATCGTCTTCCTCGGCGTGGATCGCGGCGAGACCGCCGTGGCGCGCGAGCACCTTGAAGATTTCCCAGATGTCGCCGAAGCCGACTTTGCGGTCGGTGATCGAGGGCCGGATGTTGGTCGTGAAGATCTTCACCGTGGGCAGACCGGACTGCATTGCTTCCGGCAGCTCGTCGAGCGTGGTCGCGGGGATTTTCCCGAACAGCGTGAC
>JBQTHU010000122.1:0-10606 GCA_052389535.1 Betaproteobacteria bacterium
CTGCGCTACTTCCTCACGCGGAAGGGATTTCTCACCCTGGGCGCGTCGAGCGCAACCGGGTTTGTGGCGACCGACGGCGACGCCCGCCCGGACGTGCAGATCGGCCTCATTCTGTACAGCACCGAGAAGATCGGCACCACGCTGCATCCTTTCTCGGGATTTTCATTGCTGGTGCGGCTGCTGCGGCCCGAAAGCCGGGGCACGGTCATGATCCGGAGCGCCGATCCGCTCGCGCCGCCGGCGATCCGGCCCAATTACCTCGCCACGCGCGAGGACTGCGACATCCTGGTCGCGGGCATGAAGATCGCGCAGCGCCTGATCGATGCCGAACCGATGCGCCGCTACGTCGCCCGCCTGCACGAACCCGCGCGGCCGCTCGCCAGCGACGAGGAATGGCTGCAGCACCTGCGCGAGAAAGGCGGCATCAGCTATCACCCCGTCGGCACGTGCAGAATGGGTACCGATGCCGATGCAGTGGTCGATGAGCGCCTGCGCGTGCGCGGCATCGCGGGCCTGCGCGTGGTTGATGCGTCCATCATGCCGACGCTCGTGTCCGGCACCACCAACGCACCCACGATCATGATCGGCGAGAAAGGCGCCGACATGATCCTCCAAGATGCGCAGCGTGCGGGGATTTAATAAGCATGAAAAGGGGTCAGGGTCGAATTTGTGACGTCGCGTCTCTGGTAAATTGACCCTGACCCCTTTTTCCCGGCTTATTCCTTATTCCTGCTTGATCTTCGCGTCCTTGATGACTTTCGTCCACTTGGCGATTTCGCTCGCCACCTCGGCGCGCAGCTCGTCCGACGTGCTGCCCGCGATGTCGATGCCGATGCCGGCGAGCTTCGCGCGCACATCGGCCATCTGCAGCACAACATTGGTCTCGCGATTCAGCAACGAGACGATGGCGCTCGGCGTTCCCGTAGGACTGTAAAGGGCATAATCGGTATACGACTCGAAGCCCGGCAGCCCGGCCTCGCTCATGGTCGGCACGTCGGGCAGTTGGGCCGATCGCGTCTTGCGCGCCACGCCAAGCGCGCGCAGTCGGCCCGCCTTGATGTGCGGGATGTGCGCCGGCAGGCTGTCGATCGTGAGCGAGACGCGGCCATCGAGCAGATCGGGCAGGAGCTGTGCCGTGCCTTTGTATGGCACGTGCACGAGATCGACGCCCGCCATCTGCTTGAACAGCTCTCCGGTGAGATGGATGAGCCCGCCGGTGCCGGAGGAGGCGAAGCTCAACTGGCCGGGCTTTGCTTTCGCCAGCGTGATCACTTCCTTGACCGAACCGACCTTGAGGCTGGTCGGGACCACCATGACCACGGTGCCGAAGCCGATCTTGCTGACGGGCGCGAAATCTCGGCGCAGGTCGTAGTCGAGCTTGCGGTAATAGGCGTGCGCGATCGCGAGCCCGATGACCGGAGCCACCAGCAGCGTGTAACCGTCGGGCGCGCTGCGGGCGGCAATTCCCGTGCCGAGCGTCGCGCCCGCGCCGGGGCGGTTATCGACGACGACCGTCTGGCCGAGCCGGGCGCTCAGCTTCTCACCCACGGAACGCGCCACGATGTCGACGCCGCCGCCCGGGGGGAACGGGGCGATGAGCCGGATCGGCTTGTTGGGATACTGCTGCGCGCTGGCCGGGAGTGTGGTCAGTGCGAGCGCCGCCACCGCCGTCAGACAAACAAGCGTTCTCATGATCGCCTCCCCTTTGAATAGGCGTGACCGGAATCTTACACTTGTATCTTGAGATTCTGGCTGATCCTCCGCTCGGAGGACAATGGATCGGTGCGGTAGCCTGATTACACTGGGGCCCATAAGCCCGAGGGTCAGCGTAGGCGCCGCGCTGACCCTGTTTACTCCCGCCGTGAAGTTTCGCAAGCTGCCGCCACTCAACGAGCTCGCCGCATTTGAAGCGATCGCGAGGCATCGCAGTTTCACCAAGGCATCAAAGGAGCTGTTTCTTACGCCGAGCGCCATCAGCCAGCGGCTGCGGCAGCTCGAAGCGCACCTTGATACCCGGCTCTTGGTCCGCGACCGGCGCTCCGTCCAGCTTACGGTGGACGGTGCGCGCTATCTGGAAGCGGTGCGCGAGGCGCTCTCGGCGCTTGCACGCGCTTCCGAAAGTATCTCCGAAAACGGATCACGAACCATCCGCGTGGGGATCGTCCCGGCGCTCGCCAGCAACTGGCTTATCTACCGGCTTCGCGATTTCCATCGCCGGTTCCCCGGCGTCGATCTCGACATTCAGGCGGCGGTTGCGATGGCGAAGGTCGAGGCGGGCGAGGTCGATGTCGCGATACGCTGGGGCAGGGGCGAGTGGCCCGGCCTGGAGAAGATCAAACTCTTCTCCGATGAGCTGCTGGCAGTCTGCAGCAAGGCTTATCTCGAGGAAGTGGGGCCGTTGCGACGCCCCGCCGATCTGCGGAAAGCGGTGCTGCTCAAAAATGCCATCCAGCCGTGGAAACCCTGGTTCAAAAAAGCAGGACTCGACTGGCCGGAACCGGAGCATGGAGCGTCCTTCAGTGACAGCTCGCTCGCTTTGCAGGCTGCGGCGGACGGTCATGGCGTGGCGCTCGGACGCCGCCTGCTGGTCGAGCACATGCTGGCGCAAGGCACGTTGGTGCAACTCTTCGAGGTACGCGCGCCCATTGACGAGGCGTTCTATGTGGTCTACCTCAAGGATACGCTCGAGCGGCCCGAAGTCGCGGCATTCATCGATTGGATCAAGGTCGCTGCAAACGAAAAGAAGCGCGCTTCTTCCGGTCGGTAAACTGCTTGTTATCGGCTTGAACAACTGTTGTTAAAACGTTTCACAGCCGTTTCCTTGACCCTGCCGACGCAAGTGCGGATGATCGCGGCTCGGTCTAGACCAGGTTTACGTCTACGACACCCGCACGCGCGCGCTCCTCCGCCAGATCCGGTTGCCGGACTGGTCCGTCGCCCGGTTCATTTGCCCGCCCGACATGACACTGGATAAGAAGGGTGGCGTGCTGGTATCCAACAACGTGCAGCCTCGGCTCCTGCATATCGATGGAACGAACTTTCACGCCCGGGAGCATCAGCTCGACGTGATTTCCAGGCGGCAGTGGGAGCCGGGCTTCGGCGCGTTGGCATTCGGATCCGACGGCAGCCTGTATGCGATGAGCTCGCTGGCCGGCATGCTGTTCAGAATCGACCTTTCGACCCGTACAGCGCGCGAGCTGTTGTCTGCGGACAGGGCAGGCCATTGCGAGTTAGGCGGGTTGCGTTAACGGGCATACGAGATCGCCCCTCACAACCGTCCACCTGCACAGGCCGGTTGCGAGCTGAGCAGGCACACTTTGGGATATAGTAGGCGGAAACCGGCTGTCGAAAGGAGGAGCCTATGACGTTCCAGATCCGCAGAGTGGGGCATCTCGTACTGACCGTCAAAGACATCAAGCGCTCGCGTCGCTTCTTCGAGGAGGTCCTCGGGATTCCGGTCGTGGCGGAGAACGAGCGTGGGATGGTGTTCTTCAGCACGGACCGCAACGAGAACCATCACATGCTCGCCTTGGTGCCGGGGAAGGAGGGCGCGGCCACACCCAAGCCCGACCATATCGGCATGCAGCACGTCTCCTTCGAACTGGGAGGCTTCGCCGAGTTACAGGAAGCGTATCAGCGTTTCAAGGATAACGGCGTGCCGATCGAGTACACCACTTTCCACGGTGTCACGAAGAGCGTGTATTTCTTCGATCCGGATGGCAATCGGCTGGAGGTTTACTGCAACGTGCCCGAGGAAGAATACCGCAAGTCGGTGCCGCATCCGTATTCGCGCTACGGTCCGATCGAGGAAGAACTCGAAGGCAAGGTTCCGCAGAAGGCCGGTACCGTCGCGCCATAAGTTCGTCATCCCGTAGCTTCCTCTTCCCAATTTTCCCCCGCGCTTTGCGCAGGCGAGGGCGTATTCGTTATCTCGACAGGCGGTGTCGGGTGGTGGCGACAAGCGCGCATGCCCCGCGTACGTTTTCTCGCCGAAAGTCCCTTGTGCATGCCGCATCACGCGTGCACACTCCAGACGTTACATCGATTCACCCGCTGCGGCGTGCACGACCTTTCCATACCACGCATACCTTACCGGCACGAACCAGCCGCCGGCCGCGACTCGTTGGAAATCGAGCAGGTGAGGCTGCTCTACGCCAATCTGCCGGTCTCGCTGTCCGTATCGCTGATCAACGGCGTCGTGCTGGCGCTGGTGCAGGCGATGGCCATCGAGCTGCGCCAGGTCGTGAGCTGGTTGGTGTGCCTGGTTCTCGTTACGCTGGGAAGGGGCATCCTCGGCATACGTTTCGCCAACAGTCCTGTGTCCGCCGGAAACGTGGCGCGGTGGCGGACATGGTTTGTGGCAGGCGTTGTGGCGGCGGCGCTCGTATGGGGTGCGGCGGCATTCGTGCTGTATCCGCCGGACTCGCTGGCATTGCAGGTGTTTCTCGCTTTCGTTCTGGGCGGCATGGTGGCCGGCTCCGTCGCCATCCTGACGCCGTTGTTCCTGGCGTTTCTGCTCTTCGCAGCCGGCGTGCTGCTCCCGATAGTCGTACGCTTTACCATCGGGGCAGACGACATCCATTATGCGATGGCCGCCATGGGCGCCGTCTTTCTCATTGCCATGCTGGCAGTGGGCAAACGCGTACATCGCACGATCGTCCAGTCGCTCGAGCTGAGGTTCGAAAACCGCGCGCTCGTCAAGCACCTCACCGAAGAGAAGGCGCGCGTCGAGGCCATCAACACCGATCTGATCTCGGCGCAGGCAGCGTTGAAGAAAGCCAACGAAGCGCTGGAAAGCCGGGTGGCGGAGCGCACGTCAGCGCTGCAGGAGCAGGACCGGCGCAAAGACGAGTTTCTCGGGATGCTCAGCCATGAGCTGCGCAATCCGCTCGCGCCGATGAGCAATGCACTCTACCTGCTCAAGGCGACAGGGCCGGAAGGTTCGGCGCTCCCTCACGCCCAGGGCGTGATCGAGCGGCAGCTCCAGCACCTCGTGCGCCTGGTGGATGACCTGCTCGACGTTTCGCGCATCAACCAGGGCCGCATCGAGCTGCGGCGCGAAGTCGTCGCCGTGGCGGATGTGGTGCGCCGTGCCGTGGAAACGGCGCAGCCGCTGCTCGACCAGGGCGGCCATGTTCTTGACGTCTCGCTGCCCGAAGAGCCGCTTAGCGTGATGGGCGATCCCGTCCGGCTTGCACAGGCAGTTTCCAACCTGCTGGTGAACGCGGCGAAGTACACGACGAAGCCGGGGCGCGTCACGCTGAAGCTGTCCCGCAAAGGCGAAAAGGCGGCCATTACGGTGAAAGATGAAGGCATCGGTATGTCGGCGGAACTGCTGCCGAAAGTCTTCGAACTTTTCGTGCAGGGAGCCGACAGTCTTGCGCGACCCCGGGGCGGGCTCGGGATCGGGCTCACGCTGGTGCAACAACTGGTGAAGCTGCACAACGGCGAAGTCACGGCTTTCAGCCGCGGGAGGGATCAGGGCAGCGAGTTCACGATTTATCTGCCCGTGCACATGCAGCCGGCGGCTAACGCCGCCGGCGCGGCACCTCGCGGGAGCGCGCCTTCCCGTCGCGTGCTGGTGGTGGACGACAACGCGGACGCCGCAAACACGCTCTGCACCATCCTGGAACTGTTCGGGCACACGGTGCGCTGCGTGTATGACGGGACGTCTGCGCTGGCAACTGCGGAGAGTTTTCGCCCGGACGTGATTCTGCTCGACATCGGGCTGCCGGGAATGGACGGCTACGAAGTCGCCCGGCTGATCCGCGCCCATCCCGGACTGCGAACGACCAAGCTGATTGCCGTGACGGGATACGGCCAAAACGCTGACCGAGCACGCTCGCTCGAAGCCGGGTTCGATCATCATTTGACCAAACCGGTGGATGCCGACAAGCTGCATCAACTATTGCGCAGCGACGTCGAAACAGCAGGTCGCGCTTCGACTACGAGCTGAACACAACGAAGGAGATGCCTATGGCCACCCCGAAAGTCAATCCCATACCCCCCGACATGCATGCCGTCACGCCGCACATCGTGTGCGCCGGGGCCGCGCAGGCGATCGAGTTTTACAAGAAGGCGTTCGGCGCCACCGAGGAGGCGCGGCTTCCCGGCCCCGATGGCAAGCTCATGCACGCGATGATCCGCATCAACGGCTCGGCCGTCATGCTGGTCGATGAGAATCCCGAGTGGGGGATGCTGGGGCCCAAGTCGCTGAAGGGCACGCCGGTGACGATCCATCTCTACGTCGAGGATGCAGACGCATTCGTCGCGCGGGCCGAGAAAGCCGGTGCGAAGGTCACGATGCCCGTCGCCGAGATGTTCTGGGGCGACCGCCACGGCAAGATCGAGGACCCGTTCGGACACCACTGGTCCGTCGGCACCCATGTGCGCGACGTGAGCATGGAGGAAGCGCAGCAGGCGATGCGGAAGATGTCGGGCGGCAGCTAGATCCGCGCCTCGTCGATCGGCAGGCCGAGCCAGTACTGGCCGACCAGCTCGTAGTAGGACATCCGGCCGTGGAGGTGCTGGGTGATCACGTGGATGTCCTGGAAATGCCGCTGGACGAGGTTGCCTTCGAACACCGCGGTGGCGCCCGCCATGGTGTAAACGCTGTCGACGACCTGCGCGGCGAGTCGTATGGCGTGAGTGGTTGCGATACGCATCGCCACCCGCTGCTCCAGGCTCACCGCCGCCAGCGTGGTCGCTTCCTGCCACATGTCGGCCACCGCCTCCATGAGGTAGGCGCGGCCCGAGCGCAGAGCGGCTTCGGCCTGGCCGACGCTCATATGGGTGATGGGCTGGTCGCGCAGCAGGCCCTGGAAGCGCGGCGATTTCTCGCCGGCGAGTTCGTAGAACGCGGAGAGGCAGCTTCGCGCCAGTCCGAGCGCGATGGCGGCATCTCCGGCGGCGAAGGCGGGGGTGTGCGGGATCTTGTAGCGGGGTCCGGGCGTGACGATCGGTGCGCCAAACTGGAACACCGTGCGCTCCGGCGGAACGAACACGTCTTTGACGGAAAAGTGGTGCGTGCCGGTGCCGCGCATGCCGCGCGCGCGCCAGGTGTCGTGCAGTTCGACTTCCGCGATCGGCACGAGGAAATAGCGCGCCTCGGGCTTGCCGTCGCGGAGCCGCGGGGTGCCGTTTTCGATTACCGTCGCGTTTACCGAGATCCATGAGGCGTGCTTGCAGCCGGTGCTGAAGCCCTGCCGGCCCGTGACGCGATAGCCGCCCGGCACGACCACCGCCTGTGCTGTGGGTGAGGGCGAGTTCGCCACCACGCTGCGCGGGGTATGAATCCAGATCTGACGCGCCACCTCCGGCGCCATGCGTGCGGCATAGGTGCTGAATGTATCGACCTGGTTCACGATCCACGCAGTGCTCGCGTCGGCCTTGCCCAGTTCCTCCATCACGTCGACGTAGAGCGGGAAATCGATCTCCGCGCCGCCCAGCGCGCGCGGGACGGCCAGACGAAAAAGTCCGGCATCGGCGAGCGCCTCGAAAAGGGACCGCGGCAATTCGCGTGCCGCTTCGATCGCGTCGGCGTTCTGGCGGATCAGGGGCGCGAGCGCCCGGGCCGCCTCGAGCGGTGACGCGGGCATCTTGGTCATGGCCTGATCGGGTGACACGTCCGCGAGTGTCCCTGAATCCGGCGCGTGCCGTCAAACCGGGCCGCCCTGTCTGGACAATCGGTGCCCGCGCGCTTAAGTTATGCAGTCGAAATCATCGTTGGAGGCGTCGTTCATGCTTTGCGTCATATTCCGGGAAGCCGGGCCGGGTTTCGCGGCCAAGCGCGAAAAGAACCTGGACGTGCATCTCGACTATCTGCGCAGTCAGAAAAAGATACTGGTGCGCTCGGGCGGGACGACCTCCGACGACGGCAAGGAACCGCTCGGGAGCGTGCTCATCGTCAACGTGGGGAGCCGCGCTGAAGCGCAAGCGTTCGTGGATGGCGATCCTTATCAGCAGCAGGGGATGTTCACGAAGGTGACGATTACGCGCATGCGAAAGGGTCAGTGGAATCCCGAAGCGGCGGAAGGCGCATAGCGGTCATCATTCCGAGGCAGGCCGGAATCCGGAAAACAAGAAGGACGAGCAATGCAGTCGATGAATAGGCGTGCAGTCCTTGCTGTGGGGCTTTCCGCGGCGTTGTCGTATGTGGGTGCATTCGCGCAGACCGCGCCCGGCGGCAAACCCTATCCGGCCAAGCCGGTGCGCCTGATTGTGCCGTTTCCCGCGGGCGCGTCGAGCGACGTGGTCGGCCGGATGCTGGCGCAGAAGCTCTCCGAGCAGCTCGGCGAGCAGGTCATCACCGACAATCGCGCCGGCGCCGGCGGCAATCTCGGGATCGCGGCGGCGGCCAAGTCTCCGCCCGACGGCTACACCATGGTGATCGCGACCGCCAGCATCGCCGTCAGCCAGTCGCTCTACCTGAATCCCGGCTACGATCCGCTCAAGGATCTCGTGCCGATCGCACGGCTCACTTCGATTCCCAACGTGCTGCTCGTACATCCTTCGGTGCCGGCCAAAACGCTGCGGCAGTTCATCAACCTGGCGCGCAAGCATCCCGGCAAGCTCAATTTCGGCTCGGGTGGGGCGGGAACCACCAACCATCTCGCCAACGAGCTGCTCAAGCATCTGGAGAAGATCGACATGGTGCACGTCCCGTACAAGGGCGTCACGCAGGCGATGACTTCGATGATCGGCGGCGAAGTGGATGAGGTCGTCATGCCGGTTTCGACGGCATTGACGCAGATCCGCGCCGGGAAAGTGCGGCCGCTCGCCGTGCTGACCGAAAAGCGCATCCTCGCGCTGCCCGACGTGCCGACGGGCATCGAGGCCGGCGTTGCTGGGTTTACCATGCCGCTGTGGTACGGCATGTTTGCGCCGGTCGCGACGCCGAAGGAGATCGTGTCGCGATTGAGCCGCGACCTCATCACAGCGCTCGGAACGACCGAGCTGCGCGAACGGCTGACCGCGCTCGGCGTGGACCCGTGGCCCGGCACATCGGACGAGCTCGGGCAGTTGTTGCGCGCAGACATCCAGCGCTATGGGACGATCGCCCGCAGCGCAGGACTGAAAAAACAGTAAGAAAAACAGTAAGGGGTCAGACCCCGGTTTCCGGACCGGCTTCAAGGAGGCGCGACATGAAATACACGCACTGGATCGCTGTAGTCATGTTGGCAACGGGAAGCGACGCGGTCCTCGCGCAGGCGGGCAAGTATCCGGTGCGGCCGGTCCGCATCCTCGTCGGCTTTGCGGCGGGCGGAGCAACCGACATCATCGCGCGCTCGGTCGCTCCAGGCCTCGGGGAGAGCCTGGGACAATCGTTCGTCGTGGAAAACCGGCCGGGCGCGAGCAGCCAGATCGCGGGCGAACTGGTCGCGAAGAGCCCGCCCGACGGGCACGTCCTGCTGATGACGACACAAACGCTGATGACGTCCCAGATGATCGAGAGGCGCACCTATCCCGATCTGACCAAGGACTTCGCCGCAGTGGCGCTGTGCGCGACGAGCCCGCTCATGCTGGTGGTCAATCCCTCGCTGCCGGTGCGCTCGCTGAAGGACCTGATCGCGCTCGCCCGCGCCCGTCCCGGCGAGTTGAACTACGGCTCGGGCGGCATCGGCACGACGCCCCACCTCTCGGGCGAGCTGCTCGCGACCATGGCACGACTGAAAATCGTGCATGTTCCGTACAAGGGCGAGGCCCCGGCCATCACCGATACGCTGGCGGGCCATCTTCCATTAATGTTCACCAACGTCACCGCCTCGCTCTCGCAGGTGAAGGCCGGCAAGCTGCGGGTGCTGGCAGTGACGGGTCTGGAGCGCACGCCGGTCGTCCCCGGGGTCGCGACGATGTCGGAGTCGGGGCTGCCAGGCTTCGAGGTGGTCGGATTCTTCGGCTTGATGGCGCCGGCGAACACGCCGCGCGACGTAGTGAACCGGCTCAACGAAGAGACGAAGAAGGTGCTCGGGCGTCCCGACGTACGCGAGCGCTTCGCTTCTCAGGCGCTTGACCCCGGCAATCAGACCGCGGAGCAGTTCGCGGATTATCTCAAGGCTGCGACCGGAAAGTGGGGCAAGTTGATCCGCGAAGCCGGCATCACCTCCAAGTAGAAGCCAGGCGCCTCGGGACCGGGTTGTAAGCCCGCGTGGTCGCGATGAAGAAATGATCGCCTGAGTGCGGTTTTTTTCGTCGGGTGCTCGGGCCGACTTGCCGGTCGGAGTACCCGGCGGTTCATTCGGTCAATGGCGATGGAGGGTACCGCGCGCGGCAGCGTAGTGCTCGCGCAGCAGGTTGCGGCCGAAATCGCCGGTGAAGTCGCGCCACACGGTATGGATATGGTTGCCGTCGCCCTGCGAGGCGTCGTACTCGATCAGGAATGACCGGCCCTGCACGCGATAGTAGTGCGGCGAGCCGCGCTGAGTGGAACCGGCCCAGCCAAAACGCAGGCTTTCCACGCCGCCCTTTCTCGCGCGCGCAAGCCGCGCTTCTGCAAGGCCGGGCTCGAAGCTGCGGGCGTACACTTCGACTATTTGCCACAGGAGCGATCGCTGTCGCTCATCGAGCTTCGATGCGGGGATGCCGGCCGCGGCGAGCGGATCCACCT
>JBQTHU010000123.1:0-5085 GCA_052389535.1 Betaproteobacteria bacterium
ATATGCGCTATCGCAGCTTCTACTTTCGCGGGCCGGGCAACCGGCACAATCTCAAGGCGCAGAACTTGATGATTTTTTCGCAGATCGCCGAGGGCATCGATGAAGAAACATGGCTGTATCACCTGCATCGCGGTGATTACTCGCGATGGTTTCGCGATGCCGTGAAGGACCGCTACCTTGCCGACCAGGCCGAGCGCATAGAACAAAGACGCGTCCTCCAGCCCGCCGAGTCCCGAAAACTGATTCGAAATCTGATCGAATCCCGCTATACGCTGCCGGAGTAACGTGACGCTTCAATCCCGCTGCCCGCTTCTCGGCTCCTCGATCGTATCGAGCGCGAGCGCCGAGTGCGCATAGGCCGCGCCCGCGCGCATTTCGGCTGCCACCCAGATCGCCTCCATGATTTCCTCGGAGCTTGCCCCGAGCCGCCGCGCAGCCTTGGTGTGGCCGCGGATGCAGTAAGGGCATTGGGTGATGTGAGCAGCCGCAACTGCGATCAACTGCTTGGTTTTTCCCGGCAGCGCACCGTCGGCGAAGACGCGCTTGCTGAAGGCGATGAACGCCTCGTGAATATCGGGCGCGAGCTTCTTTCGCGTTGCGGCAAGCGCGGGCGTGGACTGCGGATAGACGTCTCTGGTCACAGTGCATACTCCTCTTAGTGATTTCCAATGCACAATGCATTGACTGTTTCATCAAGCCGCGAGACGGACGTGAGGTTCCGGCGCGCGCGGGTCGCCCGAAGGCCGATCCTCCGCAGCCACGCGGGGTTCTGCGATATAGACCGCAATCGGGTCGCTCGCCGGGAAGGTCATCTCCAATGCAGCGTCCAATGCTTCATCGAGATCTTTGATGGAGTTCATCGGGCTCTCCTTTCGAGTCGTTCGTTGAGGATCACGTGCGAGCATAGTTGATGCGGTGCACCCGGATAAGCCTGCCGCGATGAACAATGCTGTTTCTTTGGGAGCATCAATGATCCGGGAGAATCGATGAAATAGCGCATGGCGAATGCTGCATTTTCGAGCGGCTCGCTCTAAGGCCGCACATCCCCGATCACGGCGCGATCGACAAATGCGTGCACGCGACCGGCGGGCCGCAGCCGCGCGGCAGGCGGGTCCTGTGCGCCGTCCAGTATCGTTCTCATGATGTTGCGCTTTGTCGCGCCGGTCACGAGGAACGCCACATCGCGGCTGCTCTCGATGGCCGGATAAGTCAGCGTGATGCGCACGTCTGCTGCGCGATCGGAAACCGCCGCCACCCAGCGTGATCGTTCTTGCAGAATGGCCGAGCCGGGGAAGAGTGAGGCCGTATGCCCGTCCTCTCCGATACCGAGCAGCGTGATGTCAAAGAGCGGGCGAGCCGGATCCAGCACGTTCGCGCCGTAGAACTGCTTCAGTGTGCGCTCGTACGCGCCAGCGGCCTCGGTCGGCGTTACGTATCCCGTCGGAATCGCATGCACGTTCTCGCTCGGTATCGGCGCCCGCGCAAGGAGCTGATGTCGCACCATGTTGTAATTGCTGCGCGCATCGGTGGCCGGAACATAGCGCTCGTCGCACCAGAACCAGTGGATATGCCGCCACGGCATGGTGTTGGAATAGGGCGGCTCTGCCAATATTTGGTAGAGGAGGCGCGGCGTCGTCCCGCCGGACAGGCATACCGCCCTTGCGCTCGTTGTGCCCGTGTTGAGCTTCTCCACCAGCCATGCCGCCACGTGCCGGGCGACCGCCCCCGGATCATGCAGCACGGTGAGCCGCGATGCATCGATGATATTCACAAGATGCCGTTTCTCCTGGCCGCGCACCAGCCCGCTATCTCAGACTCCCGACCCGCAGGCTCACGCCGTAGCGTGTTGAATGTAGCGCTGCAGCTAGGCTTCGTCACCCTGCCGTCACCGTTCACGTCCATGTCCGCGAAGCGGGGGCCGAAATCGAGGTCCCCGTGCGATTCTTCACGTGTGACAACACCGTCGGCGTTACGATCCAGCGACTGAAACAGCACGGCGACGCGGGTGCTGGCGCGCTCGTTATACACCGTAAGATCATCGGCGGCCGCGATCGCAATCGATGCCGAAAACAATAAAAGGACTGACAGGGTATATATGGAAATCGGGTTCATGGCTGCCCCTTGGCAGTCGCCGATCAGCGCGTAATCTTCGATCTTCACGGTGTGCCTTGAAGGAAATACGCAAATTGGATGGCGCGAATTTCCGCTGCGTTCCAGAAACTTGAGCCTCGCTCAGGATGCCGGCTTACTCAAGACCCCAATGTGGCCTTGGTCCGATGGAACGACGAACTTCGATCCCAGTACGGTTCGGGCGCTGTAACAAGTGATCGATGAACGCTCTGCGTTTTGCTGAGAAATGCCGGTTCGCAAGATAAATAGCGCAGATTGCCGCTGCATTTGCAACTCACGTCCGAATACTGGAACGCAGCCCGCGCGAAAGCATCTAAAACTGGGTGCAAAACCGTCGAACACATCATTGAGTGATTGCAATCGGCGGCCTTTGCTCTGAAAGATATGACGGAGGATCCAATGACCGACGAAAAAACGACACTCGAAGGACCCGATTTCGCGCAAGGCGTAGCGGTTACGAGCCTGGCGGAAGGCGCGATGCTGCTCGGCCACACGCACGGCGAACCGCTGATTCTCGTCCGCCGCGGCGGTGAGCTTTTTGCCATCGGCGCCGTGTGCACGCACTACAGCGGCCCGCTTGCCGAAGGGCTCCTCGTCGATGATACGGTTCGCTGCCCCTGGCATCACGCCTGTTTCAGCCTGCGCACGGGCGAGGCGCTGCGCGCGCCGGCGCTCAATCCCGTCTCCTGCTGGCGCGTCGAGCAGCGGGACGGCAAGGCTTTCGTCCGGGAGAAGCTCGAGGGCGTAGGCCGCAAACGGCCTCCTCCAGCGTCGGGCATGCCGGGATCGGTCGTCATTGTCGGTGGCGGCGCCGCGGGTAATGCCGCTGCGGAAATGCTCCGCCGGGAAGGCTACGTCGGTCGCCTCACCATGCTGAGCACCGACGAATCAGCGCCCTACGATCGGCCCAATCTTTCCAAGAACTATCTCGCGGGGAGTGCCCCCGAAGAGTGGATTCCCCTTCGATCGCCCGAGTTCTACAAGGAGCAGAACATCGACTTGAAGCTCGGTGTGCGCGTTACCGCCATCGACACGGCGAACCGGCAGGTGCAGCTCGCAGACGGGGGCCGCCATGCCTACGATGCGCTGCTGCTCGCCACCGGCGCCGAGCCGGTGCGGCTCGCCTTGCCGGGCGGCGATCTGCCGCACGTGCACTATCTGCGCACGCTCGCCGACAGCCGCGCCCTGGTCGCCAGGGCGGTTGTTTCGAAGCAAGCGGTGGTGATCGGCGCGAGCTTCATCGGTCTCGAGGTGGCGGCATCGCTTCGCGCGCGCGATATCGATGTGCACGTGGTCGGACTGGAAACCTGTCCCATGGAGAAAGTCCTTGGCGTCGAAGTCGGAAATTTCATCCGCAAGCTCCATGAAGACCATGGCGTGACCTTTCATCTCGGCACGACAGCCACTTCGATGGACAAGCGCAGCGTCACCTTGCGGAGCGGAGAAACCATCCCGGCCGATCTGGTCGTCATCGGTGTCGGCGTACGACCGGCGGTTGCACTGGCCGAACAAGCCGGCCTCGCCGTCGATCGAGGCGTCACGGTGAACGAGTACCTGGAAACGAGCGTACCCGGCATCTTCACGGCTGGCGACATTGCGCGCTGGCCGGACCGACTCACCGGCGAGCGCATCCGCGTGGAACACTGGGTGGTGGCCGAGCGCCAGGGGCAAACGGCGGCGCGCAACATCCTGGGTCGGTGCGAGCGCTTCGATGCCGTCCCGTTCTTCTGGACCGAGCAATACGATTTCGGTCTCGCCTATGTCGGTCATGCCGAACGATTCGACCAAGCCGAGATCGAGGGGCAGCTCGACGCGCGCGACTGCGCGATCACCTTTCGAAGCGGCGGCAGGAAGCTTGCCGTCGCCGCGATCCATAGGGATCTCGAAGGGTTGCGCGCGGAGGTCGAATTCGAGAGGACGATTGCCGAACGTGTAAAGGAATCCGCGACGGGGCGCCGGCCATCATGACGGCAAGATTCAAAGTCGGCGATCACGTGCGCTGGAATTCAGAGGCTGGACCGGTCAGCGGCAGGATCGTCAAGGTCCATACAAAAGATTTCGATTACAAGGGATACACGCACCACGCCAGCAAGGACGAACCGCAGTACGAAATCCGGAGCGACAAGTCCGAACACATCGCCGCGCACAAAGGCTCGGCGCTGCACAGGATCGATTGAGGATCAAACGTCGGAGGCGATGGAATGAGTGTGAAGTTCTCGGGGCAGGTAGCATTGGTCGCGGGCGGCACCGGCGGATTGGGACGCGCGGTCAGTCTCGCGCTTCAGAAGGAAGGCGCGCAGGTGATCGTCACCTACCGCAAACAACAGGAATTCGATGCATTGAGTAATGCGACAGAAACCGGCGGCTCGCGCCTCGAGGGTCACCGTATCGATGTCACCGATGAGGCGGCAGTGAACCAGCTCACCGAAAATGTTCTGGCGCAGCACGGCAGGCTGGACGCCTTGGTGAATACGGTCGGCGGTTACGCCGGCGGGGTGAAGTTGTGGGAGATGGAGACCGATGTACTCGACCGGATGCTGGCAATGAATCTGCGTTCCAGTTACGTGCTGTCGCGTGCGGCGGTACGGGTGATGCTGAAACAGGGACGCGGCGCGATCGTGAACGTGGCCGCAAAAGCGGCGCTTGACCATCCGGGCGGCGCGGCGGCGTACTCAGCTTCCAAGGCGGCGGCGCTCGCCTTGCTTGATTCGTTGGCCGCGGAACTCAAGGGCACCGGAGTGCGGGTAAACACGATTCTTCCAAGCATCATCGATACGAAACCCAACCGGCAGGCGATGCCCAAGGCCGACTTCGCGAAATGGCCGAAGCCCGAGGACATTGCGCGCGTGATCCTGTTTTTATGCAGCGATGAGGCCAGAGTCGTACATGGCGCGGCGCTTCCGGTCTATGGGAATAGCTGAAGCGCTATCGACGCGGGTCTCTGATGGGCCGCGG
>JBQTHU010000124.1:0-23677 GCA_052389535.1 Betaproteobacteria bacterium
TCGTGGCGTTTCATTCAACACAACCGGAGGAACCCGATATGGCATTGCGAATCGGAGACGACGCACCTGATTTCACCGCCGAGACGACGGAAGGAACGATACGGTTTCACGAGTGGATCGGCGACGGTTGGGCGATACTGTTCTCGCACCCGAAGGACTTCACGCCCGTGTGCACCACGGAACTGGGGTACATGGCCGGTCTCAAGCCGGAGTTCGACAAGCGCAACACCAAGATCATCGGTTTGAGCATCGATCCGGTGAGCGACCACAAGAAGTGGTCGCTGGACATCAAGGAGGCGACCGGTCACGCGCCGAACTATCCGCTGATCGGCGATGCGGATCTTCAGGTCGCGCAGCTCTACGACATGATCCACCCGAACGCCGTCGCGGCCAAGAAAGAGGGAAGAACGGCGGCCGACAACCAGACGATACGCTCTGTATTCGTGGTAGGTCCGGACAAGAAGGTCAAGCTCATCCTGACCTATCCCATGAGCACCGGCCGCAACTTCGACGAAGTGGTGCGCGTGCTCGACTCGATACAGCTCACGGCGAAGCACAAAGTGGCGACGCCGGTGAACTGGAAGCACGGCGATGACGTCATCATCGTCCCGGCGGTCTCCGACGACGAGGCGCGGCAGCGCTTCCCCGGCGGCTGGAAAGCGCCGAAGCCCTACATGCGCGTCGTGCCGCAGCCGAAATAGGAAGCGGCTAGCCGGCGGTGCGGATTTCGCGGGTGACGGCCCGGGTGTTGCCGAAGGACGGTACGTAGACGGAGTGCGTGCCCGGGCCGCCCGCCACCACGAACCAGATATCGTCGGGGCGTGGTGAAATGGTCAGCAAGGTCGCGGGCGTGATCGGACCCAGTTCCGCGGTGCGCGAGGCGTGCACGCGCAGCAGGTCCTTTGCCGACATGCGCTGCGCCGGCAGCCGCGCCAGTTCCCACAGCCGCTGTTTGATGCGCGGCTTGGTGTAGCCGGCGGCGTGCAGTATGTCGGCGTGCTCGGGCGCGAATACGAGCCACGGCTCGCCGCCGTGACAGTATTCGTTGCTCGCCGGATGGACCATCGTTTCCGCGATCACCCGCAGGAGGTCGTCGGCGTCCTTGCAGTGGGTGTTCATGTTCATCGTGCCTTCGGCGCCCACCACGGTGACCGTGCTGGCGCTTCGGACAAACCCGCGCTCGACGTGCAGCGGTGCCCACGGGCTCGCTGCTTCGTTCTCGGCGCAGCAGAACGTGTACTTGCCCGGCTGGCCTTGCGTGGCGCGGTCCATTTCCCCGGGCAGCGCGCCGCCCAGGTTTTGCAGGCACAGGCGTAACGCCCGGCCTATCGTGGCGTTCGCCCATGCGCCCTGACCGAGGCAGTTGTAGGTCGAGTTGATATGCAGTCGGGCCGCGACCGGGCCGTTCACGACGAGCCATACTGCGACCGGATTGGTGGTCGCCTGTATTCCCTGCAGGTTGAACTCCGGCGAGGCGACCGCTTCCACCGCGGCGATGACCACCGGCAGGAATTCCGGCGCGCAGCCGGCCATGACGGCATTGATGGCGATGCGCTCCGCCGTCGCTTCGCCATAACCCGGCGCGATGCGCGCGATCACCTCGCCGGGTTCGTGTCGCGCATGCCGCAGCATGGTTGCTACGCGCGGCTGCGTAGGCGGAACCACCGGCAGGCCGTCGCTCCAGCGACGTTCGCGATACAGGGCGTTGATCGACTCCGGATCGTCTGGCGCTTCGAACAGCGCGGCGTGCGGAGCGGCCATTGCTTCAGGATTCAACGACGGCTTCCCGGCTCACGAGGGACGCGATCTCGCGCGCGCATTGCTGCGCGATGTCCTCCACCTGCCGGCGGCTGCGATTGCCGAACGGATGCGGAATTACGGCAATGGGAAGGGCGGGTTGCCCCAGCGCGGCAGCCTGAGCGCGGCCGAGCGTAATGAATGCCGTGGAGCAGACCGCGACCGCTGCGCGTCCCCTTCTGACGGCCTCGACACTGTCGTGGACACTCCACGACGCGCAGGAGCCTCAGTCGCCGGAGCCGGTGACGATGAGATCGCACTGGGCGACCAGCTCGTTCACCACCTCTGGAGCGACCGGTATGGATGCCGAGGGCTTGCGGCGCTTCAGCACGCGGGCGACGCCGTACTTCTCCACGAGCAGCCTGCCCAGATCGTCGACAAGATGATCGAAATTGGGTTTTGCATTGTCGATGAAACCCACCGTTTTGCCGGTGAGGGCATCGAGCTTCGCTTGCCTTGCCGGCATCGCGTCTCGCCGCGGCGCCGTCGGATCGTAGAGCAGAACCATCGCTTTCTCGCTTCAATTCAAAACAGGCAGGTTACATCGTGCAGCGTGTTGCGCGCCATATGTCGTCAAATTTTGAGTTGCGCGCGCCGCACCAGTGTGCGCCACCGCTCGAACTGCGCTTTGACGTCGGCGGCAAATTCGCGCGGATAGGCCGGTTCTTTCGAGGCAGCGGTCGCGTTCGCGGCGAATGCGAGGACCAGTACAGCGAATATCGCAAGACCAAGCTGTCTGGGTGTCGCGATGCGAGGCCTCCTTCGGATACAGGCGTGCACTACGGCACGCATCGGGCGAAAATAAGCGGGCATACGTGACCTGCGTCACGGACTTTACCGCATTTCGGGTGCATGATGTGCTCGCAACACCGGTAGTTCACTCCTCCTGTGGGTGTTGTGATTGCCGCGCACGGATCATCCCTGCGCGGCTTTTTATTTGCCTGCTTCCGCGGGCCGTCCGTCCCTTCAGCTATGATAGCGGCATTTCACCGCGTACCAAGGGGCACCCCGCGTGCTGAGCTGGCTGTCCTCCGGCAGACCGGACCATCCCATGGCGAACCTGAAGAAAGCTCGCCAGCTGGTCGTGGAACTGCTCGAGCACGATTCCTTCCGGGTGCTGGACGAGTCCGCAAACTGGCTCGACTCGATCAGCGAAACGGAGGGCTTTACCCTGGATCACCGCGTGGAGTTGATCGACCTGCTGGACCGGGGCGGCAAGTATCACGCGGCCAAGCTGGCGCAGGAGTACCTCGATGCGCCGCGGCTTCAGAAAGTTTATGAAGCGCGCCTGTGGAATGCTTCGTTCGGCTACTGGAAGGCGCTCGGTGCGGCTTACCTGCACTGCATCGAGCAGTACCAGGCGCAGGGCGGCAAATCGGCCAGGAAGGATCTCGTTCTGCTCGCCGGCCGCGCGCTGCGTTCGCTCGGCGTGCAACTCAAGTGGCTGTTCCTGCGCTACGGGAGGATAGAGGAGCGTATCTGGCGCGACCTGGGCCGCGCCTATCTCTTCGCCGAAGGGCAGGGGCTGGCAGCGCAGCGTGCCGCCATCTATCCCGGCGCGCATGGCGAGTCGAGTGCGCGGGAAGAGTTCACCCGCGCGCTCATGCTGGCGATATCCGCGCCCGACGGGCTGAATCCGATCGCGATCCATGTCGCCGAACGGATCATTGCGCATCTCAGCGGTGAGTTCCCCGTGCAGGCGGACCCGGCCGCCGGATGCCGCTTTCGTTTTGACCTCAACATGCATCGACCGCCTGCGCGCATGACGGCCGCTGCCCGCTCCGGCGCGATGGTCCGGTATTTCGGGCCGGGTCCCGCTTCCCGCGCGCTGCGGCAGCTCGCACTGGACATCGAACACAAGGGCGGCGTGCCGGACGCGTTGGGTCTGGGCAAGCAGGTGGAGCAGGCGCAGGTCGGGCCGGTGCTCGCGCATCTTGAGCAGTACTGGGCCGACCGCCCGCCAGTGCGCAGCGCGCCTCGCAGTGAACTCGCAACGCGCATTACCGTCGTACCCGGTTTTCAGACGATTCTGCGGTGGGTGCAGGTGGTGATGGACACGAGTTCACTGGAATTCAGCGACCCGGAATCCGCGGAAAGCTGGATCGTATTCAACACCAGCGAAGGCGGCTGCGGGGCCATCGTGCCAGCCATGCGCGCCGACTGGATCGCCATCGGTACTCTGATCGGCATGCGCGCCGAGACCGCCGATAACTGCTGCGTCGGCGTGGTACGGCGCCTTACGCGCGATCAATACAACCAGCGCCGGGTCGGGATCCAGGCGCTCGGAACGATTGCGGTTCCGGTCACGCTTTTCTCCGTTGCCACCGACGGAAGCGCCGGAAGCAAAGGGACGCCCGCCCTGCTGCTCTCCAGGACACCGGACCGCAACGGCGAAATTTCCCTGCTGCTGCGCGAAGGCGCCTATGCGGCCGGCAGAAACGTCCACATGCAGTTGCGCGACACTTATCTGCTCGCGCCCGCATCCCTGACGGAGTCGGGCGCAGACTACGATTGGGCGCGGTTCAAAGTCGTGAAACGGTTGTAAGCAGTATGAAAGCCGCTGTCCTGCACGGCGCGGGCGACCTGCGTTACGAAACGGTCGCCGATTCCGTTCCCGGCACGAATGAGGTGATCGTTAGGGTCGCGGCCTGCTCGATCTGCGGGTCCGATGTGCACGGCTTTCACGGCAAGCACCCGCGGCTGGTTTTCCCGCGCATACTGGGCCACGAATTCGCGGGCGAGGTGGTTGCGCTGGGTGCCGGTGTTGCAGGGGTGGCCGTCGGGACGCGCGTCTGCTGCGACATCGACATCTCGTGCGGGGCGTGCGGCCCGTGCCTCGAAGGGCGCAGCAACATCTGTGAGAAGCTGCGCACGATGGGCTTCGACCGCGACGGCGGCTATGCCGAATATGTCGCCGTGCCGGCCGCCAATCTCTTTCGCCTGCCCGACAATGTCAGCTACGATCAAGCCGCGGCGGTGCAAGTCCTCGGCATCGGCTATCACGCGGTGGCGCATCGCGTCCGACCGCGATCGGGAGAAAAGGTCGCCGTGATCGGCGCCGGACCGATCGGCCTCGGGGCGGCGCTGATCGCGAAGTCGCTCGGCGCGGAAATCACCGTGCTCGAGCTGCTGGACCATCGGCGCGCAATGGCGCAGAAACTGGGCGTACACCACGTCGTCAATCCGGTCGACAGCGACGTGCGCGGAGAGGCGCTCGCCCTCACCGGGGGACGCGGTTTCGACAAGGTGATCGAATGCGTCGGCGGCTTCCAGGAAAAGACGGTCCGGATGGCGATCGATATGGTGAAGCGCGGCGGACAGATTACCGTCGTCGGAACGTTCCCCGAAAATCGGGCAACCATACCGATCGCGTATATCAAGGATCGCGAGATCGACATCAATTTTTCCCGCGGCAACTTCCAGGCGTTTGCGCCGTGCCTGGAACTCATCGCTGCCGGTGCTGTAAACCCGGACGTATACATCAGCCACCGCTTTCCGCTGTCCCGCGCAGTCGATGCGCTGCAGCTGCTCGAAGCGCGCGATGCGCCGGCGCACAAGATCGTGCTGCATCCACAGAAGCGAGAGGAGGAGGAATGAACCGCTTTGGTTTTTTCGGAGGAACAGTCCGGGCGCTGCTGTGCGGGCTCGCGATCTGCCCGTGGCATCCGGCGCAGGCGCAGGAGAAGTATCCGACGCGGCCGGTTCGCATCCTGATTCCCTTTCCCGCGGCCGGCGCTGCAGACACGATAGGCCGCACGCTGGGCGAGCAGCTATCCGCCCAGCTCGGCCAGCCGGTGGTGGTAGACAACCGGCCCGGTGCAGCGGGCCGGCTCGCCACCGAGATGCTGGCGCGCGCCGAGCCCGATGGCCATACGCTGCTCGTCGGCGGCGTGGGGCCGCTCGCCATCAGCCCCGGTCTCTATGCCAAGCTGCCTTACGATGCCGTCCGCGATTTCGCCCCGATCACGGTGGCAGCCGAAATCATCAACGTCATGGTGGTCAACGCGGGCACCGGCGTGACGAGCCCGCGGCAATTCAGCGACTGGGCGAAGAAGCGCCAGGAAGTGCGCTTCGGCAGCTCCGGGCCCGGCCAGTTCGATCACCTGGTGGGCGAATTCTTCAAGCGCGAGACCGGCCTGCCCATGACGCACGTGCCGTACAAGGGCGGCGGCCCGGCGCTGGTGGACATGATCTCCGGCGACCTGCAGCTCATGTTCGCGACCTACGTCACGGCGGTGCCCCACATCCGCAGCGGCCGGCTGCGCGCGCTCGCGGTCAGCACGCCGAAACGCCAGCCGGTGCTGGCGGACCTGCCGGCGCTGAGCGAATCGATTCCGGGATTCGGCGCCAGCAACTGGAACGGCATTTTCGCGCCCGCCCGCACGCCGCAAGCGATCGTCGAGAGGCTGTTCCGCGAGGTTCAGAAAGCGCTGCAGCACCCGGAAGTCAGGAAACGGCAGAACGCCGTCGGCATCGAGCCTGGCGGCAGCGCGTCGCCCCAGGACTTCGCCAAATTCATCCGCGAGGACACCGCGCGCTGGGCGCGCATCATCCGGGATGCGCGGATCAAGGTGGACTAGGACGGGTGCAGCGCCGCCTCACTTGATATCGCTGCCCTGGATCAGCAGGTGTATGAACTGCTGGATGTTCATGGTGCTCTGCACGCTCACGGAAGTGAATTCCACCGCGGCCAGAAACCGGGCCTCGTGCTGCCTGCACTTCAGCACCTTGGCGTAGATATCGGTGGCCTTGTATCCCACCAGAGAGAGATCCAGGCCGAGCTTGATTTCCGAAAGCGGCTCTATCTCCTCGCTCACTTCGGCGAGCACGCCGTGGTAGCTGATGTCGAATATCGTGCCCTGGTGGACCTGCGGCACGACGATCTTGCTCTTCACCAACTGGTAGGTGAACGGGATCCGCACCTCGATGCGCGGGCTGCGCCGGATCTCCTGCCGCGGCACCTCCAGGCCCAATGACGGAATGGCCAGCACTTCGCATAGGCTCACCGGCTCCGCCTTGCCCTTGACGTGGACGTCCATCGGCTCTGCGATCTGCACGAAATCGCCGCAGCGCTCGTAAGTGTTGCGGCTGATGAGGATCTGGCCGCGCAGCGTGAACGCCTCGATGCGCGAAGCGAGATTTACTTCGTCGCCGATGACGGTGTACTCGGAATAAAGCTCCGAGCCGAGCAGCCCGGCCATCACGGTGCCGGTGTTGATGCCGATGCCCATGTAGAGCTCGGGCATGCCGCGCTGCTTGTTGTCATGGTTGATTTCTTCCATGGCGAGCTGCATCTCGACGGCGCAGGCGAGCGCGCGCTGCACGTCGTCCTCGTGCGTGTTCGGCGCACCGAACAGCACCATGATGGAGTCGCCCATGAACTTGTCGATTGCGCCCTCGTGACGGAAGATGATCTCGCTCATGCGCCCGAGATAGCGATTGAGCAGCTCGAGCACCGCCGTGGGCGGAAAGCTTTCCGAGATGGAGGTGAAGCCGCGCAGGTCGGCGAGCACGATGGTGACTTCGCGGCTCAAAAAATTGTCGCCGGCCGCTGCCGCGGCGATTTTCGATGACGTCTTCATGGCTTTGTCGAACGGTATAGAGCTGCGAGCGCGGCGTCAACACGGCTTTTTGGCTAGCCGTGCTCCGGGCCGCATGTTCGGTGGGGCATCTCCTCCGGAACCGAAGACGCGGCCGCAGCCGCAGCCGGTGCTACAATGTCCGCACGTCGTCTGCGGGAGGGGTCATGCGGCGTGGTCTGATATTGCTGTTGCTGGCGGTCTGGCCTTCGGTGGTCCAGGCCGCCGAGCCGCTTACCTTCATTCTGCTTCACATCATCCGCCAGCAGATCGCCAACGCAGTCGAAAACGCCATCGAACAGGCGCAGAAGGAGCGGCAGCGGCCGGTGGTGGTCGTTCCGCGCGGGCCGCACGAGATCGACGATCAAAAACTGCGCGCGCTGATCGACGAAGGCTTCGTGCATCTCACGCGCGCCCAGCGCGATGAAGTGTTCGCCAGCGCCAAGCGCATCCTCGCCGGCACCGACAATACCGCGCAGCGTGCTGCACTGGTGCAGGAGCTGGCGATCAAGGCCTCGGCAGTGCGGCAGGCGCACGAACATCTGTCCGCGCTGTCGCCTGCGGAAAAAAGGGCGCTGGCGATCGAGGCGCGCGGCGAGTACGAAAAGCTGCCGCCCGAGGAACGCCAGCAGATGATGCAGGTGCTGCAGGCGGGCATCGTACCGCTGCCACGCGATCTGAGCGAGATGATACTCGCCGAGTTCGGCAGCGTGGCGCTGTCGCCGGTGCGTGCGCGCGAGCCGGCGGCTACAAAGTGATGATGAGCCGGGCGTTGCCTTCCTTGCGGAGCACGTTTACCGATACATCGTGCTCGTGCCGGCACAGCCCGATATCGATGCAGTCCTCTCCCACGCGCACCGAGCGCAGCGTCACTTCCTGAAGGAAGGGCGGAAGCCGCGGGCGGCGGAAGCGCAGTTCGGCTGTCCGGTGATCGATGTCCATTCCGAGGCAGGCGTACAGCAGCGCAAACGGGGTCGCGCTCGACCAGGCCTGCGGGGAGCACGCGACCGGATAGAGCGTAGGACCGCTACCGGGGGCGCGCGGGAAGCCGCAAAAAAGCTCCGGCAGCCGCCGCAGGTCCATGTAGCCCGCCGCGTCGAAGAGCCCGCAGAACAGGCGCTCCACGTGGGTCGTAAGCCCGTAGCGCGCAAGTCCAAGCGCGATCAGCGCGTTGTCGTGCGGCCACACCGAGCCGTTATGGTAGGACATGGGGTTGAAGCGCGCACACGACGAGGCCACGGTGCGGATGCCCCAGCCGGAATAGAGTTCGGCAGCCATCAGTCGCTCGGCCACCCGCTCCGCGCGTTGGGCTGAGGCGATCCCCGTGAACAGCACCTGGCCGGCGTTCGAGGTGCGCACCTCGCAGCGCCGTTTGCTTCCGTCGAGCGCAAGCGCATACATGCCGAGCGGTTCCGACCAGAAAACGGACTCGAATTTCTCCCGCAGCGCTTCGGCGCGCTGCTCGAGCGTCTCCGCCAGCGCGCCGTGCCGCAGCTCGCGGGCGAGCGCGGCGGCGTAGCGCCGGGCGGCATAAAGGTATCCCTGCACTTCGCAGAGCGCGATGGCGCCGCTTGCGAGATCCCCATTGCGATGAAAAACGGCATCATGCGAATCCTTCCAGCCCTGGTTGACCAGGCCGCCCGCGCGCTGCCGCTGATACTCGATAAACCCGTCGCCATCCGGGTCGGCGTAAGTATCCATCCACCCGAGCGCCGCTACTATCGCCGGCCACAGTTCCGCAACGGTGGCGAGGTCGCCGGTGTGACGGAAATACATGCCGGCGAGCATCACGAACAGCGGCGTGGTGTCGACAGAGCCGTAGTAGCGTGCGAAAGGCACCTCGCCCAACCGCGCCATTTCGCCGCGTCTGCATTCGTGCATGATCTTTCCCGGCTCGGCATCGGCGACCGGATCCACGCTTTGCGACTGCTTGTCCGCCAGGAACTTCAGAACCCCGCGCGCGACGCTGGTGTCGACCCACAGCAGCTCCATGGCAGTGATGATGCCGTCCCGGCCGAACGCCGTGCTGAACCATGGCACCCCGGCATAGGGATAGGCGCCGTCACGGGTGTTGGTCATCAGCATGAACAGATCCGCTGTCGAGCGGTTCAGGATTTCGTTGAAGATGGCGTTGGACGTCTCGATGGTGGCTGCGCGTCCGGCGGAGCGTCGCAGCGCGCGCCGCGCGTGCCTCAGACACGGGAAGAAGCGCTTCTCGCCAAAGTGCGCTTCATCGCGTTCGCGGCATGAAACCGTCACGAACAGCGAGGTCTGCGCCTGCGTGTCGAGCATCAGATCATAGGCCGCCGAGCGTGTATCGAGCCCGTCAGGCGCGGGAGAAAATTCGAGTATGGTACGGCGCGTGATCCGATCGAGGCCGATGTATTCGAGGACTACCGTGTCGCGTGAGAGAACACGGGCCGTGTGCTTGCCGCGCGCGGGTCTCGCATGGCCGCGTACTTCGAATATGTCGGCAAAGTCGGACGCGAACACGAAGCCGAGGCGCACTGTACGCCGCAGACTGTCGAAGTTGCGCACCGCGATCCGTTCGTAGCATGCCGCCTGCCAGAGAAACTTCGAGCGGAATATGTGAACGCTGTCTCGCGGCAGATCGACCTTGCCGTCGATGAGCAGATCCGGATTCGTGAGATCGACGGTGAGCACGGCATTGTCGTCGCGTATCGTCGAGCTCAGCAGAATCGGCTGCTGGCCGTCGACCAGGAGCTGGAAGCCGGACAGGTGCCGCGTGTCGTTGTGGTAGAGCCCTTCCGGACTGAGGTGCCCGGGCGCGACGTCGCCCAGATGGTTGAACACGCTGAACGTATCGCCGTGCTTCAGCGTGCGCGGCCGCTTCACCAGCAGGGGTGAGGTGACCGGCGTGTAGAAATCAAGAGGAGCGGGCAACGAGGCATTTCCCGCCGCCTTCAGCCCTGATCCGACCTTCATCGTTCCTGCGGGGACGGCGTGGTTATCGGCCCGATGTCCCGGGACCCTGCCAGCAGCAGGCGCGGACTTGCAGCCTGACTGGGGGCAGACGGCTTGACGCGCCGCTTGGTGAGCGGTGCCGCAAGCTGGGCATAGATGTCCACGTAATCGAGGGCCATTCGCTCTGCGCTGAACCGCCGGTCGAAGTCGGCTCGCACGGCGGCACGCGAAAGTGTCTCCACTTTTTCGAGCGCGGCGACTGCGTCCTCCGTGCTGTCCACGATGAAACCGCTGGTGCCCTCCCTGATCACCTCGGGAACGGAGCCGCAGCGATAGGCGATCACCGGTGTGCCGCAGGCCATTGCCTCTATCATGACCAGACCGAACGGTTCCGGCCAGTTCACCGGGAAGAGCAGGGCGCATGCGCCGGACAGCAGGGCGCCCTTTTCATCTTCGCCGATCTCGCCGATGAACTCCACGTGCGGCGCGGCAAGCAGGGGCCGAATCCGTTCATTGAAATAGGCTGCATCGACCTTGTCCACTTTCGCGGCAATCCTCAGCGTGACACCCGCACGACGCGCGATCTCGATCGCGAGATCGGGCCGCTTTTCCGGGGAGATGCGCCCGAGGAACACGGCATAGTCGTCGGGATTCTCGTTCAGCGCATACAGATCCGGGGGAAGTCCATGGTACACCGTGCCGGCCCAATTGACGGGGGGCATCGGCTCGCGCTGGCTGTTCGAAATCGATGCGAGCGGCAGTTCATCGAACTCGCGGTAGAAACGGGTCACTTCCGGCAGATCCAGCCGGCCGTGCAGCGTCGTAAGGGTGCGCCACCCGCTGTGGCGGCACAACGGAAAATGCAGGTACTCGACGTGGAAATGGAGGATGTCAAAATCCGCTGCACGTCGTCTTACTTCCTCCACCATGATGAGATGCTGCGGCAACGGCGACGGGTCATGCGGGTCCAGCCTGAGAGCCCGGTCTGCGCAAGGCACCAGCTCGGCGGAAGTGATGGAATCGCTGCTCGCGAACAGCGTGACGTGGTGCCCCTGGCGGACGAGTTCCTCGGTAAGATACGAAACCACGCGCTCGGTTCCGCCATACAGCTGCGGTGGCACCCGCTCCATCAGCGGTGCGACTTGGGCGATCTTCAGGTTGCTCTCCTTTCCGCGTGCTGCGCTGAAAGTAGAACTAGACTCCCAACTGCCCCTGTCGTTCAGTCGCGAACGAATCCGCTCGCGAAAGCACGCGGGGCGCAGTCGCTGTCACCTGCGCCCCGCCGCTGACGACGCCTGAAGATCAGACGATGCCCGATGAAGCGGTCTTGCCGTTGCCTTTTGCCTTGTTCGCGAACGGATCGTAGGCGCTCATGATGTCGGCCGCTGAAGAGCTGGCCGATTTCGAAGCCTGCGCTGCGGCACCGCCGCCGAGACTGGCCACGTCGCCCGACAGTTCGCCGCCCTCTTCGACGGTGATCTTGCCGTAGCGGATCTTGCCGGATACGCGACCCGTCGCGTGAATGATGAGATGCTTGCGGGCGGTCAGCTCCCCCTCGAAGCGTCCCCGAATCTCGGCGACATCGATGCCGACGGTGCCGGCGAAAACACCATGCTCGGCGATCTTGATCACGCGGCTGTCCATGGACGCCTCCACGCGGCCTTCCACGACCAGCGTATCGCAGTCGGTGATCTCGACCCCCTTGAGCTTGATGTCCGGTCCGACGATCAATTTGCTGCCGTGGCTCTCTTCGGACGAGACCGGTCTGGGCGTATCGGCGGCCTGCGGTTCGGTTTTGGACGGCTCGGGCGCACCGCTGCGCCCGGTCACGGAAGGCGGCGCGTTGTGCAGACTCGGAGTGAGGTTTACATTGCGGTTGTCTTTGCGCACGTTATCGTCCCTTTTTCCGAACATCGCGTCTCCTTCGCTCTCGTTATCGTTGGTGCAAAAACGCACGTCAAGCCTTTTGCACGCCCCTTCCCGGGTCGCAGAAGAGCAAGCGACGTGCCTGCCAGCAAGTAGTGCTTTGAATCAGCCGCTTATGCGAATGCATGTAGGCTGTGCGCCACGGTTTATGTCGCTGCGGAGCGACGCGGCCTGTAGCGATTCGATGCAAGACGCTGATTAAATTGCGGGACAGCGTGTCGTTGAGCGGCGACTGACGTTGCGGCTGGTGGACCTTCTGCGTCAGTATTTTCGGCTGACGTCGTGGGGCGCAAAAAAACGCGGCGAATGAATCGCCGCGTTCAGCCGGCCGCGCTCGGGCAACCGGAAACCGGGGAGGAGGAGGGGAACCCCGGTTGAGAGATCGGGTGGGCGCCGCAGGCCAGGACCCGCGGCGGCGCCCACCCGGAATGTCAGTGTTTCGGACTGGGCTTGAGGAACAAACGCGCGCCCAACTGCTCAATCTTCCTGGTGACCCAAAGGATCGCGTCAGCGATCAGCTCCGCGTCCTGCATGGCTTTGATCGCGGCCCGACGCTCGCTGTCCGAAAGGCGGGAGGCGTTTATCCGTTGATAAATTGAACCGATTTTGACTTCCAATTCGTTTCTCATGGTCATGCTCCTGTAACACGAGCGCCCCAAAAAACTTAATCGACTACCCCTCGTTCCCTGTGGCTTGCTCGACTTCGATGCAATTATAGACCAAGAATCGTGCCGGATGTTGCATCGCAGCAGCTGACATATTATCATGCGTCGATATACAAAAACTAAACTAAGCGACAGGTTATACCATGCGACTGCCCCCGCTTAATGCCTTGAAGGCCTTCGAGGCCGCGGCCCGTCACCTGAGCGTCAAGCGCGCGGCGGCGGAACTGAACGTCACGCCCGCAGCGGTAAGCCACCAGATCAGAACGCTGGAGGAATACCTGAGCGTCCAGCTTTTTCACCGCTACAACCGGGCGCTGGAACTCACCGACGCCGCCCGCGCCTGCCTGCCCAAGCTGCGGGAAGGGTTCGACTGTCTCATCAAGGCCGTGGAAGTGCTGCGCGCCCAGAAAGGCACCGGCGCCTTCACAGTGAGCGCGGCCCCGTCCTTCGCCGCGCGCTGGCTCATGCCGCGGCTCCACCGCTTTTTCGAGGCGCATCCCGAGATCGACGTGCGGGTCTCCGCACGCATGCGTCAGATTAGCGAGGGCGGCAAAGGCACCGTGGCCGAGCGCGCCACGATAGATGCGTGGCTTGCCGATTCCGACATCGCCATACTGTATGGGCGCGGCGACTATCCCGGTTTTCACGTCGACAAGCTGCTGCCCCTTACGGTGACGCCGATCTGCAGCCCCCGGCTGATCACCGGGCAGTCGCCGCTGACGCGTCCCGAGGACTTGCGCAACCACATGCTGCTGCACGACGACACCGGCGATCTCTACGACGGCGAGGCGTTCTGGGAAGTGTGGCTGAAGGCGGCCGGGGTGAACGGCGTGGACACCGCGCGCGGCCCGCACTTCAGCCATGCGGTACTCGCGTTCGAGGCGGCGATCGAGGGCGCCGGGGCGCTCGCCACGATGCCGGTGCTCGCCGCGGCAGACCTGCATGCGGCGCGCCTCATCACGCCGTTCGCGCTGCGCGTACCGCTCCAGTCCGCCTACTATCTCGTGTGCACGGATACAGCGATGACGCGCCCGGCGGTCTCGGCTTTCCGCGAGTGGCTGCTGAGCGAGGCGGCCCGCGAAGAAGAAGTGTAGGTGTTCAGGCGGGTTTAAGCTCCGGCCGCACGATCTGCCGGTCGTCTATCGGCAGGTTGATCAGCGCGGCGAGGATGCCCATGGCGATGGTCAGCAGCCACATGAGGTGGTACGAGCCCGTCGTGTCGAACAGGTAGCCCGCCAGCCAGATCCCGGCCGAGCTGCCGATCTGGTGGAAGAGAAACGCTATTCCGGTCAGCGTCGCGAAATACTTCACGCCGAATACGTGCGCGATCAGCCCGCCGGTGAGCGGCACGGTGCCGAGCCACAGAAAGCCGATGGTGGCAGCGAAGAGGTAGACGGTGAGCGGTGAGACCGGCAGTGCAATGAACACGGCCACCAGCGCGGCTCGCGTGAAATACAGCAGCGAGAGCAGATATTTCTTCGTGTAGCGCCCGCCGAGCCAGCCCCAGATGTAGCTTCCGAACACATTGAAGAGGCCGATCAGCGCCAGGGCGATCATGCCCGTTTCCGGCGTCATGCGCTGGTCGAGCAGATAGGCGGGAAAGTGCACGGAGATGAACATCAGCTGGAACCCGCACACGGTGTAGCCCAGGCAGAGCAGCAGGTACCCGCGGTGGCCGAGCGCTTCGCGGAGGGCTTCACGAATCGACTGCTTGTGAAACTGTCTGACCTGTTCCTTCTTGTCCTCGACGAGCGCGCTGGAAAGCGGCACCACCAGCATGACGGTTGCGGCAAGGATGAGCAGCGCCGTGTGCCATCCCATTGCGCTGATCAGCATCTGGCCGTACGGCACCATCGCGAACTGGCCGAACGACCCGGCGGCGCCCGCGATGCCGAGTGCCGCGGTCCGTTTCCCCGAAGGGAATGCGCGTCCCACGACTCCGTAGACGATGCTGAAGCCGCTGCATGAAAGCCCCACGCCGATCAGCAGTCCCGCGCTCAGGTTGAGCTCCAGGCTGCTTGTTGCATTCGACATGAGGACGAGACCCAGCGCGTAGAGCAGCGTGCCGCCGATCAGCACCCGCCCGGCGCCGTACTTGTCGGCGATCATGCCGGTGAAGGGCTGCGCGAGGCCGTAGACCAGGTTCTGGACGGCGAGCGCGATGGCGAAAACCTCGCGGCCTATCCCGAGTTCCATCGTCAGCGGCTGCAGATAGAGGCCGAAACCGTGGCGGATGCCGAGCGAGAGGGTCAGTATGATGCCGCCGCACGCCAGCACGACCGCCGGCGTCCGCCAATTGGAATTGTTCATGCCGTCGATGCGCGCTAAAAGCACGCATTGTAGCGCCTGGCACAGCGCTGCGGGGTCCGGACGTCAGGCGGCCTGCTTCGATGACCTCAGTGGTTTCGTGCTGAGAGTGCAAATTACCGCTTGCGCCGGTACCAGCGGGACATGACCTCCATCGCGAGCCATGATGCGGCCGATGCAGTCAACAGCGCCGCCTGGGCGGCGGTCCAGCCCCACTGATCAATGACGAGCGCAAACAGCGTCGGCGAAACCGCGTTGATGATGAGGACCGGCGTTGCGATCATGCCCAGCACCGCGCCGTACCCCTGCGGGCCGAACAGCGCAAGGGGAACCGCCCCGCGCACGATCGTGATCACGCCTTGCGAGGCGCCCATCAGCAGCGTGAAGAGCACGATGAGATGAAGCGCGCCATCTGAAAGGCCGAGAAGGACGAACGAGACGGGCAGCACGCCGATCGCGATGCGCCCCACGGTCAGCGCGTGCAGGTTGCGCGCGAACACGATTTCCACGAGCCGGCCCCCGAATTGCGCAAAGCCCTTGAGCGAGGCGACCCAGACCGCGGCCGCGGTGGCGAGCCCGGCCGCCTCCAGCAGCGGCACCAGCTGCACGGCCACGACGCTGAACACGAAGCCGTTCAGCGCCATCACGAGCGCGAAGAGCGCCATGGCCACAATGCGCTGCCTGCCCTTGAGCAGAGTATTGCCCTTGTCGGATGTGGCGGCCGGCGCTTCCGCCGGGCGGTCCGCGCTGGGCTCTCTGCGCGCGAGCGCGACCCAGTTGAGCGGCAGGCACAGCGCGAGGTTGATGGCGGCGAAGAGCGCCAGCGTCTGCCGCCAGCCTCCCGCCTCGTTGAGATAATGCCCGACCACCCAGAACACCGTGGAGGCGAAGGCGCCGAACAGCGTGAGATAGGAAATCGCCAGACGCCCGCGCGACGGCGCCACGTGCACCAGGGCCGCGAACGCAGCGTCGTACAGGCAAAGCCGCATGCCGGCGCCGAGGAGCGCCCAGGTGGCAAGGTAAGCGCTCGGCGAGGTGACCAGGGACAAACCATAGAGTCCGAGCGACACGATGAGCGTCCCTGCGGTCATGACGCGCCGCGGCCCGTAGCGATCGATCGCCACGCCCGCCCAGCCGGAGATCAAACCCATGGCGAGCAACGAGACCGTGAACCCGAAATAGACGAGACTCAGGCTCCAGCCCGTTTCGGCGGCGATCGGCCCCCCCAGCACGCCGAGACAGTAGTAGGAAGTGCCCCATGCGGTGATCTGCGCGATGCCCATCGCACACACCGCGAGCGGCAGGGGGTCCCGTTGCATCGATGATGTTCTTGTAAGGCGGGCTTCCGGGCATGATGGCAAAAAGCCACGGACCCTTCAAATCCGGCAGACCGTTTCGCGAGCCGGCATGCGGCGCCGGCTGGGGCACCCTGGTCGCCGCCAGACTACGGGCGCTCGGTATAGACCTCAGCTTCTGACTTCACGCTCCACCTGCTCGTAGCTGGTGTGGCGGACGTCGGTGCCTTTGACCATGAAGATGACCTGCTCGGCCATGTTCTTGGCGTGGTCGCCGATGCGCTCTATCGCTTTCGCGATCCAGACGATTTCCAGCGCCGTCGAAATGGTCCGCGGGTCCTCCATCATGAAGGTGATGAGCTGGCGCAGGATGGACGTGAATTCCTCGTCGATCGCCACGTCGTCCCGGATGACCGTGGCGGCCTGCGCCGCGTCGAGCCGGGCGAAAGCGTCGAGCGCCTTGCGCAGCATCGAAACCGCGATGGTGCCGGCGCGCGAGATGTTCGCCATCCGCGGAAGCTGCAAGCGGTCCGGCGCGTGCACGTGTTTTGCCATGCGGGCGATCTTTTCCGCCTCGTCGCCGATGCGCTCGAGATCGGTGACGGTCTTGCTGATCGCCATGATCATGCGCAGGTCGCCGGCGGCAGGCTGGCGGCGCACGATGATGTGGCTGCATTCGTTGTCTATGCTCACTTCGAACCCGTTCACGCGCCGGTCGCCGGCGATCACCTGCTCGATCAGCTCCAGGTTGGCGGTGGTGAAGCCTTCGATCGCGGACAGGATCTGCGATTCCACCAGTCCGCCCATCTGCAGCACACCCGAGCGCAGGCTCTCGAGGTCGGCGTCGTACTGTCGCGTCAAATGTTCCGTCGTCACCATGCTTTTCTCCGGGCGGCGTTAACCGAAGCGGCCGGTGATGTAATCCTCGGTCTGCTTGTGCTTCGGCTTGATGAAGATATCGTCGGTCTGCCCGAATTCGATCAGCTCGCCGAGGTACATGTAGGCAGTGTAGTCCGACACGCGCGCCGCCTGCTGCATGTTGTGGGTGACGATCAGTATCGTCACCTTTTCCTTCAGCTCCGAGATCAGCTGTTCGATGCTCGCCGTCGCGATCGGGTCGAGCGCCGAGGTGGGTTCGTCGAACAGGAGAATCTCGGGGTCCGTGGCGAGCGCGCGCGCGATGCACAGCCGCTGCTGCTGGCCGCCGGAGAGGTTGAACGCGAGATCGTTGAGCCGGTTCTTCACCTCTTCCCAGAGTGCGGCCGACCGCAGCGCCTCTTCCACCTTCTCGTCGAGCAGGGCGCGCTTCCTCCTGCCGCGCACGCGCAGGCCGTATGCCACGTTCTCGTAGATCGACTTGGGGAAGGGGTTGGGTTTCTGGAACACCATGCTGATGCGCATCCGGACCTCGATCGGATCCACCACCGGATTGAGCAGGTTGGTGTTATCGGGGTAGAGCATGATCTGGCCGTCATAGCGATTGCCGGGGTACAGGTCGTGCATGCGGTTGAAGCAGCGCAGGTAGGTCGATTTGCCGCAGCCGGACGGGCCGATGAGCGCGGTCACCTGCTTTTCGTAAATCGGCATGCTGATGTTCTTGAGCGCCTGGAAGTTACCGTAAAAGAAACCCAGTTGCTTCGATTCCGATTTTTTGACGGGCTCGGCATGCGCCGCAGCGGCTGCAGCAACCTCGGGAACCGTGGTGCTCACCATTTGATGTTCCTTCTCAGGCGGTAGCGCAGATAGATCGCGAGCGCGTTCATCGAGAGCGTCATGACGACGAGCACCAGGCCCGCTGCCGCGGCGTTGTGGTGAAAGGCCGCTTCCGGCCGTGACGTCCAGTTGAACATCTGTATCGGCATGACCGTGAACGGCGACATGACCCAGTCGAACAGGCCCGCGGGCGGATCGCCGGTGAAGGGCGTCGGCGGCAGAAACGCGATGAAGGTAAGCGCCCCGATGGTGATCACCGGCGCCGTTTCCCCGATGGCGCGCGCCATGCCGATGATCACGCCGGTCATGATGCCCGCGAGAGAGTAGGGCAGGATGTGATCGGAAGTCGTCTGCCACTTGGTGGCGCCCAGCGCATAGGCGCCCTCGCGGATGGCGGCGGGAATGGCGCGTATCGACTCGCGTGTCGCGACGATGACCACGGGAAGTATCAGCAGACCGAGTGTCAGGCCGGCGGTCAGAATGCTTTGACCGAAGCCGAACTGGTATACGAACAACCCCAGGGCGAGCAGCCCGTAAACGATCGAGGGCACGCCCGCCAGATTGGTGACGTTGATCTCGATGAGGTCGGTGACCCAGTTCTTCGGCGCGTATTCCTCGAGATAGACGCCGGCTCCGATGCCGAGCGGGACAGCGGTGCAGGCGGTGACCAGCATGACCAGCGTGGAGCCCACCCAGGCGGAGAGGATTCCCGCTTGGTCGGGGTGGCGCGAGGGGAAGGACGTGAAGAAGTCCCAGGAAAGGCGGGGCGCGCCGTCGATGATCATCTCGATGAAGAGGGCGCAGAACGTGAGGACCCCAATCATGAGGGCGATGAGACCGACCACGGCGAAAGCGAAGTCCCACCGTTTGTGAGCGGCGATCAGCGCGCGGATCTCCTGGACCTTGGTCGTGGCGGCGTCTTTCATGGTCAGTAAGCCTGCCGGTAACGCTTGCGCAGCATGTGCCCCATCACGTTGAAGAACAGCGTGACGAGCGCCAAAGTGAGGCCGGCGGCGAATATCGTCTGGTAGCCGATCGAGCCATGCGGAAGATCGCCCAGCGCGACCTGCACGATGTAAGCCGTGATGGTGGCGGCCGGCTCCATCGGGTTCCAGGTAAGATTGGGCTGCATGCCGGCCGCGACGGCCAGGATCATGGTTTCGCCCACGGCGCGCGAAATCCCGAGGATGTAGGCAGCGGCGATCCCGGAGAAAGCGGCCGGCGTCACGACCCGGATCGCCGTCTGGAAGCGGGTGGCGCCCATCGCGTAAGAGCCTTCGCGGAGACTCATCGGCACCGCGCGCATGGCGTCTTCGCTCACCGAACTCACGTAGGGGATGATCATGATCCCGATTACGAGACCGGCCGAGAGCAGGTTGAAGCCCGGCAGGCTCGGAAAGAAAAATTGCAGCAGCGGGGTCACGAATAGCAGCGCGAAATAGCCGTAGACGATGGTCGGTATGCCACCCAGCAATTCGAGAAAAGGCTTCGCCACTTCGCGCACCGCGAATGGGGCAAATTCGGAAAGATAGATGGCGATGACAGTGCCCAGCGGAATCGCCACCAGCAGTGCGACCATGGAACTCACCAAGGTGCCGGAAAGCAGCGGCAGGATGCCATAGTGGGCGTCCGCGAAGAGCGGCGTCCATTGCGTATCGGTGAGGAAGTCCCAGAGCGAGACGTGCCGGAAGAATTCGATGGACTCGTAGAGCAGAATCGCGACGATGCCGACGGTCGTCGCTACCGAGACCGAGGCTGCAAGGAACAGCACGGCTTCTATGGCGCGCTCCTTGACGTGGCGCAGCCTGCGGCGGGCCAGCCGGTCGCTAACGTGGGTATCGGGCAATACCGCGATCCTGTCCGCGTGGGTAAGGGTGGACATTATTATGGTTTGAAGCGAATTATTGCAGTTTGAGCCAAGCGCGGCCAGCGCAAAAGTGAAGCGTTTACAAGGTCAGAGTTTCGCTTCCAGCTTCAGCAGATCGTCGATAGTGAGGCCGACCTTGTTCTCGCCCTCGAATTTGGTGCCGACGCGCATTTTTTCCAGGGTTTCGAGATTGTCGGTGTAGGCTTTGCCGGGCAAAGGCACGTACTTCACTTCCTTCACCAGTTTCTCGGCGTGCCTGTTGTAGTACTCGACGAACTCCTTCACTTCCGGCCTCCGGGCCGCCTTCGCATTCACATAGACGAAGATCGGCCGTGACAGGGGCTGGTAGCTCCCGTTCACCACGCTGTCGAGCGATGGCGAAACCGCTTTGCCCGCCGGCGAAACGACAGAAACGGCCGCAAGCTTGTCCCGGTTCTCGATGTAGTAGGCATAGCCGAAGTAGCCCAGCGCATTGATGTCGCGGCTCACGCCCTGGACCAGGACGTTGTCATCCTCGCTCGCGGTAAAGTCGCCGCGGCTCGCTTTGGACTTGCCCACGACGGCCTCGGTGAAGTACTCGAACGTGCCGGAGTCGGCGCCCGGGCCGAACAGCTTCAACGGGGCCTTCGGCCAGGCGGGATTCACCTGGTTCCAGCGGGTGATCCTGCCTTGCGCGGCGGGTTCCCACATTTTTTTCAGCTCGGCAACCGTCATGTTCTTCGCCCACGAATTCCTGGGGTTGATGACGACGGTAAGCGCATCGTAGGCAACCGGCATTTCGAGATAGGCTACACCGGCAGCTTTGCAGTCTTGCATTTCCTTCTTGGTGATGGGGCGCGAGGCGTTCGAAACGTCGGTTTCGCCGCGGCAGAACTTCTTGAACCCGCCGCCGGTTCCTGAAATTCCAACCGTAACCTTGACCTTGCCTTTCTTTGCCTTCTGGAAGTCTTCCGCCACCGCCTCGGTGATCGGGAACACGGTACTCGATCCGTCCACCTTCACCATCTGCGCACTTGCCGCGGCCGGCAGGCCGAGCGTCACCGCGGTCAATGCGATGCCGAACCATTTGAAGCACGTCCTGTTCACCATCAAAGGTCTCCTGTGTCTTTCCTCGCAATCAGTCTGTCCCGACTGAACGGTCTGCATGATAAACAGCGGCCGTTACAGCTTTGTGACAATAAAAAGCGGGAACGAAGGCCCCCAAATAAAAACGAAAGCGGGAACGAAGGCCCCCAAATAAAAACGCGAACGAAGGCCCACAACCAGGGCGAGGACAATCACACCGCGCAGGACGGGTCAGGTGGCGGTCGCGCTGTGCGGGCGTGGGGTGGCGGGAACGACGCGGCGCGCGGGAAACAAGGCGGTGAACCGGCTGCCACGGCCCGGTTCGCTGTGGATCTCGAGGATGGCCTGGTGGCGCAACAGGGCATGCTTGACGATCGCAAGACCGAGCCCCGTCCCTCCGGTTTCGCGCGAACGGCCACGGTCCACGCGATAAAAGCGCTCGGTGAGGCGCGGTATTTGGTGCGTCTCTATGCCTATGCCGGTGTCCTCGACCGTGAAGCGTGCGCCTTCCGGGGACGCCTGCCAAATGAGGCGCACTTCGCCGCCGGCCGGTGTGTAGCGGATCGCGTTGCTGACGAGATTACCGAATGCGCTCGAAATCTCGCCCTCCGAGCCGGTGAGGTCGTAGCCTTCAACGCCATCGAGCGTGATGCGATGCCTGCCGCCGCTCAGCGCCTCGGCATCGGTCTTGAGTTTAGCCAGCAGCCGCGATACGCCGACATGTTCCGCGCGCGAAGGCTCGGGGGCGGACTCGATCGCGGACAGCATCAGCAGATCGTCCACCAGCCGTTGCATGCGCCGGGTCTGCTCTTCCATGAGATGGAGGTAGTCGCGCGTACGCTGCGGATCGAGCTTGAGTTCCTGCACGGTCTCGAGGAAGCCGGAAAGCACGGTGAGCGGCGTGCGCAGCTCGTGGGAAACGTTGGCGACGAAATCGCGGCGAGTGGTCTCCAGCGTTTCAAGCTGTGTCATGTCGCGCGAGAACAGGAGCTTGCGATCGTCGCCATAGGGAATGAGCTGGACCGAGAGCAGCGCGCGACCGGAGTTGCCGGCGCGAATCTGCGCCGGTTTGGCGAAGTCGCCGGCGCTTGCGTAAGCGACGAAATTGGGATGGCGAACGAGGTTCGTGATGGGCTGGCCGACGTCGCCGCGCGCATTCAGCCCGAAATGCGACTCGGCCGTCTCGTTGCACCATTCGATGCGGTTTTGGTCGTTCAATATGACGACGCCGTCGGGCAGCGCCTGTCCCGCCTGCCGCCACCGGCCGACGGCGTCGGTGAGCTGGCGCTGCTGCCGGGCCGCGGCGCGCTCGAAGCGGTAGAGCAGCGCGAATATTTCGTCCCACGCGCCGTAGCCCTCGGGCACCTGCCCCGGCTGCGGCCGCGCGAGCCATGCGGTGAGCGCGTCGATATGCCGGAGATGATGGACGAGGAAGCCGAGGAGCGCCAGGCTGAACAGTGCCCAGCCGGTCGCTGCACCGAATATGAGGCCCGCGATTGCCGCCACCGCTGCAATCGCCAGGAGGATTCCCCCGGTCCTGATCAACAGGCTGTTCAAGGAGGCCTGCGCATTGGAACGCATGAAACTATCTCACGACTCACGCGCCGGCGCCGCGGCGCTGCCCCGGAAGCGGTAGCCGCTGCTCCGCACCGTTTCCACCAGGCTGTCGTGTCCGTTTGCGGAAAGCGCCTTCCGCAGGCGGCGAATGTGCACGTCCACCGTGCGCTCCTCGACGAAAACGTGATCGCCCCAGACGCGATCCAGCAGCAGCCGGCGGCTGTAGACGCGCTCCGGGTGCGTCATGAAGAAATGCAGCAGCCGGAACTCCGTCGGGCCGAGCGCGATCTCCTGGCCACTGCCGGTCACGCGGTGCGTCTCCGGATCGAGCCTGAGCCCCGCTATTTCGACGGCATCGTCGGTGTGATGAGGGGCCCGCCGCCTCAGCACCGCCTTGATGCGCGCAAGCAGTTCCCTGGGAGAAAAAGGTTTGGTGATGTAGTCGTCCGCGCCCGCTTCGAGTGCGTCGATCTTGTCCCGCTCCTGCGTGCGGGCCGTCAACATGATGATCGGGATGCGCTGCGTGCGCTCGGCGTCGCGCAGTTTCCGGGCGTAGGCGAAGCCGGACATTCCGGGCAGCATCCAGTCGAGCAGTATCAGGTCCGGCAACGCGGCCCGCAGGAGAGTGTCCGCCTCTTCTGCGCTGCGGGCCCGCGCCACGCGGTAGCCGGCGTACTCGACGTTGACTGCTACGAGTTCCTGTATGGCGGGCTCGTCTTCGACCACCAGAATGACGCTGTCCATGTATTTGAAATTATGACGTCGTGAGGATGGCCGGCAGTTTATTACAGAGCCGTTACCGATTTGTGACGGCGCGCGGCGGCGGTGTCGCAACCGCATACCGCGTGATATCTACCAGAACACCCGGGCAGCGCGAAACGCCTTCCACGCCGCATCGAAATCGGCTCGCCGCGCGCGCGAGCGCCCTTCGGCCCAGGCCGCCACCACCCCTGCCGCGCGGGCCGCTTCCGGCCGGTCGGG
>JBQTHU010000125.1:0-7464 GCA_052389535.1 Betaproteobacteria bacterium
TCGAGCAGCGCATACAGCATGTCGATCACGAAGTTGATCAGCACGAAGAACACCGCCACCAGCAGCACCAGCGCCTGGATCATGGTGAAGTCGCTGCGCGCCACCGCCTGCACGAACAGCTTCCCGATGCCGTTGAGATTGAACACCTGTTCGGTCACCACCAGCCCGCCGATCAGGAAGGCGAATTCGAGCCCGATAACCGTCACCACCGGCAGCATGGCGTTGCGCATGGCGTGGCGCGCGACCACCAGCCGCTCCATCACGCCTTTGGCGCGCGCCGTGCGGATGTAATCCTCCTGCAACACCTCGAGTATCGAGGAACGCATCATGCGGGTCGCCACCGCGGAATAGCGGTAGCCGACCGCCAGCGCCGGCCAGATCAACTGCGACAGGTTCTCCCAGGGGTCGTCCCAGATGGAGGTGAAGGTGAGCGGCGGGATCCACGAGAAGTAGGTGAGCAGCAGCAGGATGACGATCATGCCGAGCCAGAACGAAGGCACCGCCAGCCCCGCGATCGAGAACACGCGGATCGACTGATCGATCCAGGTGTCCTTGAAGATGGCGGACAGTGTCCCGAGCGGCAGCGCGAGCAGGATGGCGAGGATGGTAGCCATGATCGCGACCTGCAGCGACAGCTCGAGCCGGATGCTGATCTCGTAGAGCACCGGCTGGCCGGTCCACATCGAGAAGCCGAAGTCGCCCTGCAGCACCCCGCCCATCCACTTGAAGAACTGGACGTAGAGCGGCTTGTCGAGGCCAAGGCGCGCGCGCTCGGCGTCCAAGATCTCCTTCGAGATATTGGCGCCGCCGGCGTCTCCCAGCAGCATGGTGGCGACCGGGTCGCCGGGCATCAATCGCAGCAGGAAGAAAACCAGGATCGCGACACCGAGCAGCGTCGGGATCATCAGCAGGACGCGGTGTAGCGTGTAGCGCAGCACGAGCCTGAACTACCGGGTCCCGACTTGCGCCGGGAAGTATCGCGTCGTCATCGCCCGCGGCGCGGCAAATCCGTCATTCCAGCAAACGCTGGAATCCAGAGTCGTGCCCGGATGCCGGATCCGGTCCGGAATGACGGCGCCGCGTTTCGAATGCCGCATGAAGCCTTACTGATCGAGCCAGACCTCGGCGAGATCCTGCCCCACGTAATGGCTCGGCGTGATGTACCAGCCCTTGAGCGGCCGGTGGTGGACGATGATGCGATGCCACCAGATGGTCGGGATGGTATAGGCCTGCTCCAGCGCCCGCGTCTCGAACTCGCGCAGGATCGCCGAGCGCTTCTTCCTGTCCAGCTCGCCCGACTGCTTGTCGTAGAGATCGTCCAGCACGCGGTCGGTCTGCTGCGCATAGTTGATGGCCGCGCGGTCGTGCGAGAGATACTTCTGGAGCTGCAGGTTGGGCTCGTCCATGAAGTCGCAGTTGAAGTCGAGCGCCGCGTCGAAAGTCGGGTTGTCGCGCTGCTGCGCGGCGAGGTAGAGCCGCGTTTCGAGCTGCTCGTGCTTGACGTTCACGCCGATCTGCCGCCACTGATCGATCAAAAACACGCCCACCGGCGTATACGGCATGGCGACATTGCGGTTGGTCAGCGTGAAAGTGAGGTTCGGCACCCCGGCCGCCTGCAGCAGCTTTTTAGCCTCGGCCCGCGACGCGTTGACGTCCTTGGAGAAGCCGGGCATCTGCAGCAGTTCCTTTTCGGAGGCGGCCAGATCGTAGCCGGGACGCAGGATGCCGCCCACGTGCCGCACCAGCGCGACCTTGGAGAGCGCCTGCGCGCCGCCCCAGCGGTCGATGGCGAGCGACAGCGCGCGGCGCACCTGCGCGTTGTCGAAAGGCTTCTTCTTGGTGTTGAACGTCACCACCAGCGAACACACCCACGGCATCTCCTGCACCACGCCCTTGTTCCCGAGCGCCTTCATGATGCGATCGCGATCGGCCGGCGACTGCCCGCGAAACTCGACCAGCACCTCGCCGGCGGACAGCGCATTCACCATCGGCGCGCCGCTGATGAAGATCGCGACGTAGCCGCTCAGGTACGGCTTGCCCTTTCTGAAGTAGCTGTCGAACTTGCGCCCGGTCCAGTGCGAGCCCGCGACGTGGCCCGCGAAGGTGAACGGTCCGGTGCCGAGAATGTTGCGCTCCGGAAACCGCGGATCCTGCTTGAGCTTGACCGCGCTGTAGACGCAGTCCCACGGGCTCGCGAAATTCGCCAGCATGGACGCGTTGGACTTCTTCAGCTTGAACACCACCGTCAGCGGGTCCGGCGTCTCGATCGATGCGATGTCGGCGTAGCTCGCCTGCCGCACCGAGCGCGCCCCCTGCGGCGGATTGCGCAGCCGCTCGTAGGTCGCCTTGACGTCCTCGGAGGTGAGCGTCGAGTCGTCGTGGAACTTGACGCCCCTGCGCAGCTTGAACGTATAGGTGAGCCCGTCCTTCGACACCGTCCACGACTCGGCGAGATCGCCCCTGATGGCGGGATATTTCGCCGTGTCGAACTCGAGCAGGGTGGAATAGTGCGGCCGGACCGGATGGATGAAGGCGAACGAGGTTTGCGCGTGGCAGTCGTAATTCGGCGGTTCTGCGCTCACGGCGAATTTGAGTACGCCTCCCGGGCGGGGTGTTTCGGCCGCGACTGCACCGGTGGCAACGATCGCAGCCGCACACAGCCATAACGACGCACGTTTCATGGTTCCTCCTCCTTTTTTAACCGACGAATACGGACTACAGCTTGATGCAGGCCGCATAATGCCGCGGCCGCACCTCGCGCAATTCGGGAACTGCCATCTTACACGCTTCCGTCGCGAGCGGGCAGCGCGTGTGGAAGACGCAGCCGCGCGGCGGATTGAGCGGGCTCGGCACTTCGCCGCCCAGCACGCGCGACTCCCGCCTCGCCTCGAGCGCAGGATCGGGAATCGGCACGGCGTCGAGCAATGCTTTCGTGTACGGATGCTGCGGGTCGGCGTAGAGCGTGTCGCGGTCGGCGATCTCCATCACCTTGCCGAGATACATCACGATCACGCGGTCGGATATGTGCCGCACCACCGCGAGATCGTGCGCGATGAAGAGGTAAGTCAGGCCAAACTTGTGCTGCAGCTCTTCCAGCAGGTTGATGATCTGCGCCTGGATCGACACGTCGAGCGCCGAGACCGGCTCGTCGCAGACGATGAAGGACGGCTGCATCGCAAGGGCGCGCGCGATGCCCACCCGCTGTCGCTGCCCGCCGGAAAGCTCGTGCGGATAGCGATCCGCCATGTACTCGAAGAGCCCGACCTGTGTCAGCAAATCCACGGCGCGGGCACGGGCGGCCTTGCGGCCCGCCACCAGGCGGTACACCATCATCGGCTCGGCAATGATCTCGCCGACCGTCATGCGCGGGTTGAGCGAGCTGTACGGGTCCTGAAAAATGACCTGTATCTGCCTGCGGTAGCGCTTCAGCGCATCGCCCTGCGCGCGTGTGACCTGATCGCCGCGGAACACGATTTCGCCGGACGTGGCCTCCTCCAGCCGGAGCAGCGTGCGGCCCACGGTGGTCTTGCCGCATCCCGACTCGCCGACCAGGCCCACCGTTTCGCCGCGAAACACCTCGAACGAAAGCCCGTCCACCGCGCGGACCACCGCGCGCTCGCGTTTCAGCAAGCCCAGGCCCGCGCTCACCTCGAAATAGGTGCGCAGATCACGAACCTGCAGCAGCGGGCTCGCCGTATCCAGCGCCTTGGGCGCAGGCGGTTGCGGACTCGCGCTCTGCAGCCCCAGACCGGCCGCTCCGACCTGCGCCATTTCCTTCGCACGCAGGCAGGCGGAATAGCGGTGCGGCTCCACCTGCTCGAGCGAAGGCAGCACGGCCGTGCAGGCGTCCTGTCGGGCGAGGCAGCGCGGTGCAAAACGGCAGCCCGGAGGCGGATCCAGCAGATTGGGCGGCAGACCCTCGATGGTCTCGAGCTGACGGCCGCGCGGCTGGTCGAGCCGCGGTACCGAGCGCAGCAATCCGGCGGTGTAGGGATGCAGCGGCTTCGCGAAAACGTTCGCTGCGCTGCCCTGCTCGGCCATGCGCGCGGCATACATGACGTTGACGCGGTCGGCATAGCGCGCGACGACACCGAGATTGTGCGTGATCACCACCAGCGCGATCCCCAAGTCGCGGGACAGGTCCTTCATGAGCCTGAGGATCTGCGCCTGGATCGTGACGTCGAGCGCGGTGGTGGGCTCGTCCGCGATGATGAGCCTGGGATTGCACGAGAGCGCGATCGCGATCATCACGCGCTGGCGCATGCCGCCCGAAAACTGGTGAGGATACTGTTCGAGCCGGCGTTCGGGATCCGGAATGCCGACCATCTTCAACAACTCCACCGCCCGTGCGCGCGCCGCGCGCTGGCTCATCCCGAGATGGATCAGGAGCGGCTCCATGATCTGGAAGCCGATGGTCAGTACCGGGTTGAGCGAGCTCATCGGCTCCTGGAAGATCATCGCGATGTCGCGTCCGCGGATCTCGCGCATCTGATCTTCCGTCAGGTCCAGCAGGTTGCGGCCCTGAAATAAGATGCGCCCGCCGACGATGCGCCCGGCAGGCCGCGCGAGCAGCCGCATGATCGCTAGTGAGGACACGGACTTGCCGCACCCGGACTCGCCTACCAGCGCGACCACCTCGCCGGGCCGCACCTTGTAGGAGATGCCTTCGACGGCGCGCACGACCCCGCGGGTGGTGACGAAATGGACGTGCAGGTCCTCGACTTCGAGCAGCCAGGGAGTTTCAGTCGCGGGCGCGCGGGCCGCACCGGTCGCGGTGGGTAAATCCATCCTCTGGTGTGTAATCGTTATAGTTGGCGGTCGAGGCTATTGAGCGCCCGCTGGCTTGTCAAGCACAGCGGTCAAGGATACCCTCACATGGTTGTTTGTTCCTTTTTTGAGAACATCGCAGTAACCTGCTAGCCGAAACGGGCTCGCATTGCAGGTCCGTGGCTACACTGCGATACACAATAAAGCTGTGCCCAGGGGAGGCGCTTTTTCCGAGGTATGTTCCGGACCGGCACATTGACTCGTGGTGTGTTACGTAAACCTGGTACGCAAATATGGCTCGGCACGATATCGACTGCTCAAGAGGGTTTCTTCCGCGGTTTCGTGAAAGTCCTGCCTACCACGCAATTCATATCCGAGTCGGTATGTGCTTGGATACTCCAGAGGCTCGGTGTGCCCACCCCCGAGCCGTTCTGGGTGATGGTGCACAGGCAAGTCCTTCCGAGCTACCGCGGCTGGCAGCGCGGGGAGCAAAGACGTATTTGTTTCGCGACGCGCGAAATCCCCGCACAATCGTTATGGATCGAGACCAAACGGGATCTCTCTGCGTTGATGAATCTCGAAAAATGGGTGCATACGCTGGCGGCGGGCATGTTCGATGAGCTGGTCGTTAATGACGATCGTGAGCCAAAGAATGTCCTTACCGACGGTCGTGGCAGATACTGGCTGATCGACCATAACCATGCCTTCGGCAGCGACAAGTGGACGCCGGAGTGGTTGCGGGACAACGCATTCCCCAGCTTTTCCAACAGGCTCTTGGAAGTTTTGTCGAAGACCACACCCGGGCGCCGCATCAAGCTCGGGAAAGAAGCGCCTGAACATTCCGATGTCCTTGCCAAGCTCTTGAGGAAGTTGCCATTACATGAGGTAAGCAAAGACTTACGTACGCGCAACGCGGTGAACTGGTTTCTCTTGCGGCGCGCCGAACGTCTTGTCGACATGACCCACAATCGCCTAGGATTGCCTCAACTGCCACTAAGTCCCAAGCCATGAAAGCTGCGCGGCGAAAACTTGACTTCCCTCCGCTCCCAGCCTTCTCCGGCGTCGTGCGTGCCGTGTACTTCGAGCCCATCGCGCTATCGGGTGAGCGCTATTGCATAGCCATGGTGGGCCGGACTACAGAAGGTGAGGCCATTGCTCGGAGCACTGTAGCACCTCGTGTTGCACGATGCGTCATTGGGCATCTGGGTGCGAATCTGGTGGGTTTCTCTCGGTTGGTGGTAAAAGACTTCAAGATCGCAATGCACGCCGGCATGCCGCTCGAGAAATGGCGGCCGCCATTCGACCGCATGGCCTTGAGCGAAACTCGTGAATTCGACGGCAATGACGCTGAACAGATGTTACGTGCCGCGAGCGTGAATTTCGCATTGCTGGCGCACGAACCCGAAACAGAAAGGACCGACGAAGAAATTAGCTCTCCTCGTGCGGACGATGAGCGCAAATTCATAGGGAGCGTTCAGGCGCTAGTTCGAAAAACGCGTCCTGGACTTGTCCGGAATTTCGGGCAAACGTTCAGTCTGGCCGGAGGCACAGTCAAGAATCGGGTTGATTACCTTTCCGCATCCTACGGCGCCTGCTACTCCACCATCAATCCGTCCACGCCGAAGTCGAATCTACTGCTCCGCGCGCAGGCGGCATTGTGGAAACTTGCACGGGCGCGCGATGCGACCGGATTTGCGCAGCCAAAGACGCTGGAGGTGGTGCTTTGGACGCCGCAATCCGATCTGCCTATTTTCAGCCGTCAGCAGTACGACATCGTTGACGAAACGGTTGAAGAACTGACGACCGAGGCGGCGAAAGAGGCGCTCGGTGTCGTATCGGTACACTCGCCAAACAATGCCGGTGAACGTCTTCTGCGATTGGAGACCGTCTGATACTATCGAGCTAGATTCGGGTTCTTGATGTGCGTATCGGGAGGCAATAGGGCCTCCAGCACGGCGGCTTCCTTTTTGTTCGGTTTGGTAAACAAGCGCCGCAGTTCACCATTAACAAGCCGGCTTCCCTTGCTCCACCGCCGATACATACCAGCGATCCAGAGATAACGATCGAGATTGCGGCTCGGCCCGCGAAATTTGGAAAGCTCCCGTAACGCCGCGAAGTTCTTGCAAAACGCCGCATAGGGTCGTTTCGAGTCCTTGCGATAGTAGACGCCCAAGTGCAACACGAGCATCGTGCGGGCGGCATCGTCGTAGATCGGAAAGCGCTCTTCGTCCACGAATAGATGACAGAATTTCGCGGCGAAGCTTACGAACTGGCGGGCTTTCTCGCCATCGTTTGCGGGTAACGTAGCGATAGCTTCCACAAGCTCGGGACCCGCCGACGCCAAGTTGCCCTGGTTCAGAATCTTATGAGCATGCTTTGCCATGCGCACGATCGCATATACCTGCGTACCGTACAAGGCGTTGACCGCGACCGCCTTTAGCAAACAAGCTTCAGGATCGAAACCGTATCGATCATGATGCAGGCGCAAGAGGGCCGCATCTGAAACACGCCATCCCTCCAGCGTCTCGTGCAAACGGCACGCCGCCTCGATCTGCGGTGGCCCAAGCGGGACAGCTAGTGTTCTGTCCCTGAAATGACTGGTGTTTTGTGTTTCCTGCTGCGCGGTGCGGTGCAACCCGGTTTGATGTGTTCGAGCGTCTGACGGCAGCGCGCGAGTCGCTCCGTGATCGATTCGAC
>JBQTHU010000126.1:0-87898 GCA_052389535.1 Betaproteobacteria bacterium
GTGGATCGCGACCGGCGCGCCGTCAACATTGAGCAGCCCTTTGACGCGCAACAATCGGGCGCCGCGCAGCGCGGCCAGCATGTTGAGCCACACTTCGAGCCCGGCGGCGCTGACCGGGGCGTCGTGATGGATGCAGAAGGCACGGATGTGGTCGTCGTGGCGGTTCACATCATGCTCGTGATGATGCGCTTCCGCTCGCGCGAACTCCGCTTCACCCAGCCAGCGCTGCACGGCCGCGGCGTTTCCTGTTCCATCCATTCCCGCGCCGAACAGCTCGCCCGGGTCGGCCTCGCCTCGCACCGGCGAGGAGATCCGCGCACCGGGATTGATGCGCGCAAGCCGCGCGCGCAGTCCTGCCGTTGCCTCGGTGGAGGCAAGATCGGTCTTGGTAAGGAGCAGCCGGTCGGCTACCGCGGCCTGCTTCACGGACTCCGGATGCTGATCGAGCTGCTGCGCGCCGTTCACCGCATCGACCAGCGTCACCACGCTGTCCAGGCCGAAGAACGGCGCAAGCTCGGGATCGGTGACCAGCGTCTGGAGGATCGGCACCGGGTCGGCGAGGCCGGTGGTCTCGACGATGACCCGGTCGAAAGACGGGATGGCGGCGTCACGCCGCTTGCGGTAGAGGTCGGCGAGCGTTTCGACGAGGTCGCCGCGCACCGTGCAACACAGGCAGCCGCTCGAAAGCAGCACCGTGTTCTCGCTCGGGGTGGCGATCAGCAGATGATCGAGCCCGATCTCGCCGAACTCGTTGATGATGACGGCCGCGCCGGCCATCTCCGGGCGCTGGAGCAGCCGGTTGAGCAGCGTGGTCTTCCCGCTGCCCAGGAACCCGGTGATGATGGCGACCGGCGTGCGCAAGGCGTCAGGCCGCGAGCGCCTGCTTCTCTTCCTCCGCGCTATATCGGCCGAGGCAGGCCAGGCTGTTCATGCGCGCGCGGTGCAGCAGCGCGGCTTGCGCGGCCGCGACGTTGGCCGCAGACCCTTTCCAGGCCTTGAGCGAAGGCTGCTGCAGCGCACGCCCATAGGAGAACGACAGCGGCCACGGCAGCTTGCCCGCGTACATGCGGTTCATTGCGTTCAAGTGCTGGGTGGCAACCTCATCACTCTGGCCGCCGGAGAGGAACACGATGCCCGCCACCGCAGCCGGCACGGTGCGCTTGAGCGTGCGAACCGTGCGCTCTGCAACTTCGTCCACGCCCGCCTGGCTGAGGCAGCTCTTGCCCGAAATCACCATGCTCGGTTTCAGCACCGAATCCTCGAGCGTTACGCGGTGGGCGTACAACTCCTCATACACGGCGTTGAGCGTCCACTCGGTGACCTCCTCGCAGCGCTCGATAGCGTGGTCCCCGTCCATCAGCACTTCGGGCTCGACAATGGGAACCAGTCCCGCCGCCTGGCAGATCGCGGCATAGCGTCCGAGCGCGTGGGCGTTGGCGCGGATGCACGTCGCAGACGGGATGCCGGTGCCGATGGTTATGACGGCGCGCCACTTCGCAAACTTCGCGCCCATCTTTGCGTACTCGGCGCAGCGCTTGGCCAGATTGTCTAAGCCTTCCGTGACGGTCTCGCCGGGACAGAGCGCCAGCGGCTTCGCGCCGGTATCGACTTTGATGCCGGGGAGGATGCCGTTGCGCGACAGCAGCTCGACGAACGGCGTGCCGTCGGACGACTTCTGCCGGATGGTTTCGTCATAGAGAATCACCCCGCTGATGTACTGCCCGAGCCCGCGCGCGCTGAACAGCATGTCGCGGTAGGCGCGGCGGTTCTCTTCTGTGCTCTCCACCTTGATGTTCGTGAAGCGCTTCTCGATGGTGCCGGTGCTTTCGTCGGCAGCCAGTATGCCCTTGCCCGGGGCGACCATCGCCTGGGCCACGGTGGCCAGATCATGTGCTGACATAGAGCCTCCTGCTTGCTGGGAGTGGAACGTGGACACTGAGCGGTGAACCGCTATTTTACTACGACCCCATCGGGCACCGCCCGCCCGTTCGGCTCATGCGTGCCGATGCTCGCCGACCTTCACGATCTTGAGGGTATTGGTGCCGCCGGCCTTGCCGTACGGCTCGCCGATGGTGAGCACGATGTAGTCGCCGTTGTGGACCGCACCGCGGGCGAGGAGTTCGTCCTCCGCCATGTGCAGCGACCGCTCCGCATCGCGCACCCCCTTGAACTTGATCGGATGAACGCCGCGAAACAGCGTGACGCGGCGCCGCGTTTCGGGCACCGCGCTCATCGCGTAGATCGGCACCATGGCGTGCATGCGCGACATCAGCAGCACGGTCTTGCCGCTCTGGGTCATGGCGGCGACGGCCTTGATGTCGAGATTGCTGGCGGTGAATACCGTCGCGCGTGCGATCGCCTCCTCCACCGCCGCCGGGCCGCTCGCGCTGCGTCGCTCGGAGCTGACCGTGTCGTCCTTCTCGGCCTCGATGCACACCCGCGCCATCGCCGCAACCGTTTCAGCAGGGTACTGGCCGGTTGCCGTTTCGGCAGAAAGCATGACGGCGTCTGTGCCATCGAGCACGGCGTTCGCGACGTCGGACACTTCCGCACGCGTGGGAATCGGATTGCTGATCATCGATTCCATCATCTGCGTGGCAGTGATCGTCACCTTGTTCTTCTCGCGCGCCATGCGAATCATGCGCTTCTGCAGGGCCGGCACCGCCGCATCGCCGACTTCGACGGCAAGATCGCCGCGCGCCACCATGATCGCGTCCGAGGCCTCGAGGATTTCGTCGAGCGCCGGCACCGCCTCGGCGCGCTCGATCTTCGCCACCATCAGCGCCCGCCCCCCGGCTTTTTCCATGAGGTCGCGCGCCCACTGGATGTCCGCGCCGGAACGCGGAAACGACACCCCGAGGAAGTCCGCCTTGAGCTGCGCGGCGATCTTGATATCCTGCATGTCCTTCTCGGTGAGTGCGGGCGCGGTGAGCCCGCCGCCCTTGCGGTTGATGCCCTTGTTGTTGGACAGCGCCCCGCCCTGCTCGACGACGCAGGTGATGCGCGGGCCGCGCACTGATGAAACGCCGAGCACGATGCGACCGTCATCGAGCAGCAACGTATCGCCCGGGCGCACGTCGTTCGGCAGGTTCTTGTAGTCGAGCCCGACCCGCTCGTGGTCGCCCATTTCGCATTCCGCGTCGAGCACGAACTTGTCGCCCACCGCGAGCTTGATCTTGCCCTCGCGGAAGCGGCCGATGCGGATCTTGGGGCCCTGCAGATCGACCAGCACGCCGATAGCGCGGCCGACTTTGCGTGCGAGCGAGCGCACCAGCTCCACCTGGCGTTTGTGCTCGGTGGCAGTGCCATGCGAGAAATTGACGCGGACCACGTCCAGGCCGGCCTCGATCATGCGCGTCAGGACTTTGGCGTCGCTCGAGGCGGGACCCAACGTTGCGACGATCTTGGTGCGGCGAAGCACGATGGCGTGGGACTTTTGTATCCGGTCGGGGCCGGAAAGGGGCACAGTCTAGCGGCTGCGCCCCGCAAACTCAATTCGCCACTTCGCCGCCGCGCTGCTCCAGAATCCCGATCGCGGGAAGTTTCCTGCCCTCCAGGAACTCGAGAAATGCGCCGCCGCCGGTAGAGATATACGACAGCTTGTCTCCGATCCCGTACTTCGCAATTGCGGCCAGCGTATCGCCGCCGCCTGCGAGCGAAAAGGCTGTGGATTGCGCGATCGCTCGGGCCAGCGTTTTCGTGCCCGTGCCGAACTGCTCGTGCTCGAACACGCCCACCGGTCCGTTCCACACGATGGTCCCGGCCCTGGACACGATGCCGGCAATCGCGCGCGCCGTTTCGGGACCGATGTCCAGGATGAGATCGTCGCCGGCCACGGCGTGGGCGGGCTTGATCTCTGCCGTTGCTGTCGGCGACAGTTCCTTGGCGCAGACTACGTCGGTCGGAACTGGCACCGTTCCGCCCCTGGCCTTGATGTTATCCATGATGCGGCGCGCTTCACCCGCGAGATCGGGTTCTGCGAGCGATTTGCCGATCTTCTCGCCGGCCGCCAGCAGGAAGGTGTTGGCGATTCCGCCGCCCACGATGAGCTGATCCACTTTTTCGGCCAGCGCAGCGAGTATCGTAAGCTTGGTTGAAACCTTCGCGCCGCCCACGATGGCCACCATCGGCCGTGCCGGTTTTTCGAGCGCGCGCGACAGCGCGTCGATTTCCGCAGCCATCAACGGACCGGCGCAGGCAACGGGCGCATATTTGGCGATGCCGTGCGTGGTCGCCTCGGCCCGATGCGCGGTGCCGAACGCATCGTTCACGTAAACGTCGCAGAGCGCCGCCATTCTTCTAGCAAGGCCGTCGTCGTTCTTCTTCTCGCCCTTGTTGAAACGGCAGTTCTCGAGGAGCACGATCGCCCCCGGCTCCACGCTGACGCCCTCGAGCCAATTTTTCTGGAGCGGCACCTCGCGGTTGAGCCGCGCGGACTGGGGGCGCGCGACGGGGGCCAGCGAATCGGTCTCGGTGGGCTCGCCCTCCTTGGGCCGGCCGAGGTGCGAGGTCAGCATGACGCGTGCGCGCTGCGAAAGCGCGTGCTTGATTCCCGGAAGCGTGGCGCGGATGCGGGTGTCGTCGCTGATCGCGCCGTCCTGGAGCGGCACGTTGAAATCGACGCGGATGAATACGCGCTTCCCGTGCAGGTCCACCTCGGTCATTTTGAGGATGGGCATGATGACTCCATACTTACCGTGCAATCAACGCGTGCGACGACACCAGTGCGTCATGCCGCTGCAGGCCAGGGGGCCTTAGTCCCAAATCCCCCATTCGTCGTGGCTTCGGCACGGACGCCTGTCGCGTCCTTAACATCGCACCGCGACGTTAGCCTGCGCCGCAACGAGTGGGACGCAAACTCAAGCGCGCCTACTTCGCGCCCATCAGCGCAACGGTGGCATCGAGCATCCGGTTACTGAATCCCCACTCGTTGTCATACCAGGCGAGGGCTTTGACCAGCGTGCCGCCGGTGACTTTGGTCAACGTGGCATCGAAGATGCTGGAAGCCGGATTGTGGTTGAAATCGACCGACACCAGCGAACCGGTGCTGTATTCGACCACGCCCTTCAATTCACCTTCCGCGGCGGACTTCATCGCTGCGTTTACTTCTTCCACGCTGGTCGCGCGCGCCGCCGTGAACGTAAGATCCACGATGGACACGTTGATCGTCGGCACGCGGATCGCGAAGCCGTCGAGCTTGCCGTTTAATTCCGGAAGGACGAGCCCCACGGCCGCCGCCGCGCCGGTCTTCGTCGGTATCATGGACATCGTCGCGGCACGCGCCCGGCGCAGGTCCTCGTGGTAGACGTCGGTCAGCACCTGGTCGTTGGTGTAGGCATGCACCGTCGTCATCAGGCCCTGCACGATCCCGATCTTCTCGTGCAACGCCTTGGCCATCGGCGCCAGGCAATTCGTGGTGCAGGAGGCGTTCGAAATGACCGTATCGCCCGCTTTCAACATTTTGTGGTTGACGCCGTAGACGATGGTTGCGTCCACATCCTTGCCGCCGGGCGCCGAGATGATCACTTTCTTCGCTCCGCCCTTGAGATGCGCTCCGGCTTTCTCCTTGCTGGTGAAAAGCCCGGTGCATTCGAGCACGACGTCGATGCCCAGGCGGCCCCACGGCAATTCCGCAGGGTTGCGCATCGCAAGCACCTTGATGCGGTCGCCGTTGACGACCATCGCGTCACCATCCACTTCCACCTTTCCGGGAAATTTGCCGTGGGCGGTGTCGTAACGCGTGAGGTGGGCATTCGTCTCCGCGTTGCCGAGGTCGTTCAGCGCGACGATCTGGATGTCGTGTTTTTTTCCGCCCTCGTAGTGGGCGCGCAGGATGTTGCGGCCGATGCGGCCATAGCCGTTGATGGCAACCTTGATGCTCATCGAAATCCTCCGGTTGAAGTGATGACTTTACTGCCCCACGGGTGCGCTTTCTTTGACCTATGACAAACCTCAGTGGATGGCGTTCTCCGCGATCGCCCGCCGCGACTACACCAGCTGCCTTACCGCCGACGCGACGCGCTCCGCATTGAAGCCGAAGAACTTGAACAGCTCCGCTGCCGGTGCGGATTCGCCGAACCGGTCGATGCCGATCACATGGCCGTCGAGGCCCACGTACTTGCGCCAGCAGTCGCTGACGCCGGCCTCCACGGCCACGCGGGGCACACCGCGCGGCAACACCTGCTCGCGGTATGTCGCCTCCTGACGATCGAATACCGCAGTACTCGGCATGGAGACTACCCGCACCGGGATTCCGTCCGCCGCAAGCGCGTTTTGCGCCTCTACGGCAAGGTGAATCTCGGAGCCGGTCGCAATCACGACGCAGCGCGGCGCGCCGCCCGTCGCCTCGGAAAGGATGTAGCCGCCGCGCGCAATCCCGGCCAGAGCTTCAGTTGAGCGCTTTTGAAACGGCACGTTCTGGCGCGTGAAGAGCAGACTCGTCGGCCCGTCGCGCCGCTCTATCGCGGCCGCCCACGCGCGTGCGGTCTCCACCGGATCGCACGGCCGCCATACGTCCATGTTGGGGATCAGGCGCAGGCTCGCGGCATGCTCGATCGCCTGGTGTGTCGGTCCGTCTTCGCCGAGGCCGATCGAGTCGTGAGTGAAGACGAATATCGACCGCGCCTTCATCAGCGCCGCCATCCGCAGCGCATTGCGCGCGTAATCGGAAAAAGTCAAAAACGTGGCGCAATACGGGATGAACCCGCCATGGAGCGCGATGCCGTTGGTGATCGCCGCCATGGCGAATTCCCGCACGCCGAAATAGATGTAATTCCCGCCGCCATCGCGTCCGACCGCCTTCGATCCCGACCACAGGGTGAGGTTCGAGCCGGCGAGATCCGCCGAGCCCCCCACCAGTTCCGGCAGCCCCGGGCCGTAGCTTTCCAACGCGTTCTGGGAAGCTTTGCGGGTGGCAATGGTTTCCGCTTTCGCGTTCGCCTTCGCAACGGCGTCGTCACGCAACCGCCGCCAGTGCGCGGGTAGTTCCCCCGCCATGCGCCGTCGAAATTCAGCGGCGCCCTCCGGATAGTTCTTCGCGTACCCGGCGAACTTTTCGTTCCATTGAGATTGCACACGCGTGCCGCGCTCCCGCGCATCCCAGCCGGCATACACGTGATCCGGTATTTCGAACGCCGGGTGCTTCCATCCGATGTTGGCCCGCGTCGCCGCCACCTCTTCCGCTCCGAGCGGTGCCCCGTGCGCCGCGCCGGTGTTTGCCTTTTTCGGCGCACCCCTGGCGATGACGGTCTTGCAGCAGATGAGCGTGGGACGGCGCGTCTCCGCTTTCGCGCGCTCCACCGCAGCCTCGATCGCGGCGAAATCGTGTCCGTCGACATCGGGAATCACGTGCCAGCCGTAGGCCTCGAAGCGTCGCGGCGTGTCGTCGGTGAACCAGCTGCGGATGTGGGCCTTCTCCGAATCGATCGAAATCCCGTTGTCGTCGTAGAACGCGATGAGCTTGCCGAGTCCCAGCGTACCGGCGAGCGAGCAGGCCTCGTGCGAGATGCCTTCCATGAGGCAGCCGTCGCCGCAGAAAACATATGTGTGGTGATTGACGACGTCGTAACCGTCGCGGTTGAACTCCGCGGCGAGCAGGCGCTCGGCAAGCGCCATCCCCACCGCGTTGGCGAGACCCTGTCCGAGCGGGCCCGTGGTGGTCTCGACTCCGGGCGCGATGCCGTACTCGGGATGCCCCGGCGTTCTGGAGTGCAGCTGGCGAAAGCGCTTCAGTTCATCGAGCGGCAGGTCGTAACCCGTGAGATGCAGCAGCGCATACAGCAGCATCGAGCCGTGCCCGTTGGAGAGCACGAAGCGGTCGCGGTCGGGCCAGAGCGGGTCGGCGGGATTGTGCCGCAGATGATGATTCCAGAGTACTTCAGCGATTTCCGCCATGCCCATCGGCATGCCGGGATGGCCGGAATTGGCCTGTTGTACGGCATCCATCGCGAGCGCACGGATGGCGTTGGCGAGATCGACACGGGAGTTCATGGGTGGTTGCCGCGGGTGCCGCGAAAAGGCTGGATTATAACGCCGCGACCGGCGCCCACCCTCAGTCGTCGGTCTTGCGGTTGAGCCGGATGCCGAGCTGCTTCAGCTTGCGATAGAGATGCGTGCGCTCGAGCCCCACGGCGTCGGCCACGCGGCTGATGTTGCCGCCCTCACGGGCGATGTGATGCTCGAAATAGACGCGCTCGAAGGCGTCGCGTGCATCGCGCAGCGGCAGGTCGAAAGGCAGGCCGTGCGCTGCCATCGGCGCGATCTGCGCCGGCGCCGGCTGCGGCAGTACGCGATTGATGTCTTCCGGCGTGATCTGGTCGTTAAGCGCCGTCAGCGCCAGGGTCTGCACCACGCTCTGCAACTGGGCGAGATTGCCCGGCCAGTCGTAATTGCGCAGCGCATTGAGTGCCGCGGTGCTGATCTGCCGGGGCGGCGTCTCCTTCGCCTCGATCATCCGCGAGAGCACAAGGTTGGCGAGATCGGGCACGTCTTCGCGATGCTCACGCAGGCTGGGCACCCGTATCGTGGTCGCCGCGAGGGCGGCATACAGCCTGGCATCGAAAGCGCCCTGTGCAACCAGATCGGGCAGCGAGCGCGTCGCGCCGCAGATGAGGCGCGCGTTGTAACGGTCGAGCTTGGCGAGCAGCAACTGCAACCCCTTCTGCTCGGCGCGATTGAGTTCCGCTACGTCATCGAAGAAGAGCGTGCCTTCCCGCGCCTGGCCGAGCAGATCGAGCGGCGCCTGGGCGAGCACCGCAGCGCCTTCCGGCGCGACCCACGGCGCGTTTCGCGAGTGCAGGAAGCGCGCAGCCAGTTCGATCCCGCAGCCCGGCTCCGATACGAGCAGCACCGGCGTGCGCAAGTTCGCGATGCGCTCCAGGCGCTGCTTCAGGTCCATGACAAGCTGTCCACGACCCAGGCTTGCCAGGGAAAGCCCGGGTTGCGGCTGCTCGCCCCCATGGCGCAGCGCCCGGCCCACGGTTGCGAGCAGCTTCTGGAGCGCAATCGGCTTTTCCAGGAAGTCGTAGGCGCCGATGCGCGTCGCCTCTACCGCGGTATCGATGGTGCCGTGGCCGGACATCATCACGACGGGCATGGTGAGCAGCCCCGCGCTCGCCCACTCCTTGAGGAGCGTGATGCCATCGGTGTCGGGCATCCAGATATCCAGCAGGACCAGGTCGGGTCTCGCGCGGCCGCGAAAGGCGCGCGCCTCACCGGCGTTCTCGGCAAGACGTACTTGGTAACCCTCGTCGGAAAGGATTTCCGACAACAACTCACGGATGCCGATTTCGTCGTCGACTACGAGTATCTGTTGCATAAGTACGACACTAGTTTACACCCTGACCTGTGTACCCGATTCGGGCGTGTCCGCTGCGGTGGCGGTTGCCGCAGGCAGGGAGGCCGTTACCCGGGCGCCGCCGCCCCGCATATTGGCGATGGAAACCTTCCCGCCATGCTCCTCGATGATCTTCTTCACGATCACGAGCCCCAAACCCGTGCCGCCGGGCTTCGTGGTGACATAGGGCTCGAAGATCCGCGCCATGAGGTGCTCGGGAAAACCCGCGCCGTTATCCGTAACCGAGAGCCGAACGCTGCCGTCTTCCGCCTCGGTTGCAACTACTATGCTGGGCGAGGCGGCGCCCGCGAGCGCGTCCTGGGCATTCTGCAGCAGGTTATGTATGACCTGGCGCAGTTGCGCCGCATCTCCGATGACCGACGGCACCTCGTGGCCCAATTCCAGGCGGATCCGCGAACCCATCGACTCGTACAAGGTCAGCACTTCGCGCACCACCGCATTGAGGTCGAGTTGCCGCATGGAAGGCTCCGGCGTGCGCGCATACTGGCTGAAGGCATCCACCATGCGCTTGAGCGCCGCCACCTGGTTCACGATGGTCTGCGTCGATCGCCTCAGCATGTCGGCTTCTGCCGCGGCCAGTTTGCCGGAGAGCTTGGCCTGCAGCCGCTCGGCCGAGAGTTGGATCGGGGTGAGCGGGTTTTTGATCTCGTGCGCGAGACGGCGGGCGACTTCCGCCCAGGCGGCGGCGCGCTGCGCCTGCAGCAGGTGCGTGATGTCGTCGAACACCACGACGTAGCCCGTGTCCGCCCCTTGCGGCAGCCGCGTTCCGCGCAGGAGCAGGATCTGCGGCTCGCCGCCAGCCTTGCGATCGATCTGCTGCTCCCATTCTCTTGCGCCCGCGCGCTCGAAAGACCCCGCGATCCCGTCCGCAAGCGGCGCCAGAGTCGGGTCGCGCTCGCCCCATTGCTGCACTCTCACGCCTTGCAGCGGCCCGCAATCCATGCCGAGGATATGCGAAGCGCTGGGATTGGCCGAACGCAGGCGCAGGCGGTCGTCGAACGCCAGCACGCCTGCCGACAGGTTGGACAGGATGCTTTCCAGGTGCGCTTTGGCGTGCGCCAGCTCGGCCTGATTGCGTTCCGCCATCGCCCGCGCCTCCGCGAGCTGCACCGTCATGCTGTTGAACGATTGCGTGAGCATCCCGAGCTCATCGCGGCTTACGACGGCGGCCCGCGGGCTGAAGTCGCCCTGGGCAACCGCGCGCGTTCCTTCCACCAGCACGTTGAGCGGCGCCGACAGCCGGTCCGACAAGAGAAAGGCCAGCGCGAGCGCCGACAGCAACGCGAGCAGCAGCGTCAAGGTGAGCGTGATGCCGTAGAGCCGCTTCAACCCGCGGCGCACCAGCGTCTGCTCCTGGTACTCGCGGTAGCCCGATTGCACCGTTTCCGCATCCTGCGCAAGCTGCTTCGGCACCTGCTGGATGAGCTGCAGCACGCGTGTCTCGTCCTGCAGGGACACCACATTGACCGGCGCCAGCACCCGCAGGTAAAGACCGCGGTCCGGTATGGCCTCGATGCCGCTGAAGCTGCGCTGCATTCTGATCTGGCGCAGCGCTCCGGCGCTCGGCGGCTCGGGCATGAGCCCGGCGCGTTCGCTCGCCGAGTAGGCGATGACTTTGCCCCGCTGCGTATAAAGCGTCGCCTCCGGCACGCCTGCCTGCTCGCGCAGCGTGTTGAGCGCGCCCACGTGCTCGGAGGCGGGGCGCACCGAAAGCGCGTGCGCCATGCTGTCCGCTTTCACCGTAAGCTCGCGCAGCATGTTGTCCAGCGCGCCGCGGCCGAGATTGAGGCCGCCCTCCAGCGCGCGATCGAGGTTCACTTCGAACCAGGACTCGATGCCCTTCGCGAGGAACTGCACGGAAACGGCGTAGATCAATGCGCCGGGCAACAGCGCCATCAGCGCGAACAGCAGCACGAGCCGCAGCGTGAGCTTTGCGCCGAACACGCCTGCCCGCAACTTGCGCCGCAGCGTGATCAATTGATAGACCACCAACGCGGCGAGCGTGACCGCAACGCCACCGTTCAGTAAAAGCAGCAGCGTGTAGTGCTCCGCAAACACCGTGGTGCTCGCGCTCGCCGTGGCGAGCAGGAACACCGCCACGCAGCCCAGGCCGACGCAAAGCACCAGCAGATACTTGGTGCGGCTGCTGGCGCGGTGGCCGATAGCGGATCCGAGGCTCACGGCATGACCGTCCAGCGGTACCATTCGGACGCGATGTTCCAGTCGCGCGAGCCGAGCGCCGTCAGATGAAACGGCTTCGGCAGCTGCGACGTGTCCAGGCGCATGCGTACAGCCGCGGTGTAGCTCGTGTCCTTCTTCAGGGCGCCCGGTTCGATCTCGTGCCTCCGGCGCACGCGGCTCATCACCGCGAGGGCTTCGCCGAGACTCCCGAAGTTCTGATAAAGCGCTCCGCTGCCCACGCGGTATTGCCGGGTCAGCGCGTTATAGGACAGGCGATATGGGTACTGCGTTTCTGCGATGCGCTCGTTGAACCAGTACCAGCGCGGCCGGATCAGCTCGAAATCAACGAGGAAGTAGAGCGCCACGCCCTTGTTGAGGACGTCCTCGAGCGGCGGAGTGAGCGCGATCGCGAAGTCAGCCTCCAGCACGTAGGCGTCTTCCGCAATGGTGAGGCTCGCTTTCTTCACCTCGATGTCGGCGCGCGCGGTCAGCGCGACGCCGCACGCGAGCCACAACGCCGCGAGCGCTTTGATCCAGTCAGTTCTTCTGTAGCAGCGCGTAGAAGAACCCGTCATGCCGATCGTCCGGAAGAATCTGGCCCGCGTGTTCTTGTCTGGTGGTGTCGTCCCCCGGGAGAGGGAGGCGGCGTGCGTCGCGGTGGCGGTCCAGAAAGCGCTCAACCTGTATATGGTTTTCCTCTTGGAATACCGAGCACGTCGCGTACAGCAATTTACCACCACTCACCAGCAACCGCCACAATGCCGCCAGCATCCGCGCCTGCATTTCCGCAAAGCCGCCGATATCGCCGGGTCGCCGCAGCCATTTGATATCGGGATGACGGCGCACCACGCCTGACGCCGAACAGGGCACGTCAGCCAGTATGCGTTCGAACGGGCGGCCATCCCACCATGCTTCCGGCTCGAGCGCATCGCCGTACAGCACATTCGCGTTCAGGCCCAGCCGTTGCAGATTGGCGCGCACGCGCTCGAGCCGCACGGCGTCACGATCCAGCGCGGTCAGCGCCACATCGGCGGTCTCGAGGATGTGCGCGGTTTTGCCGCCGGGTGCGGCGCACGCGTCGAGCACGCGTTGCCCGGCGGTCAACTCCAGCAGCGGGGCAGCGCGCTGTGCCGCCGCATCCTGCACCGAGACCAGGCCTTCCGCGAATCCCGGCAATTCTGTCACCGGGCGCGGCCGTTCCAGCACGAGCGCATTCCCGTCGAGCGGCGCAGCCGGAATGTCCCGCTCGCGGAGCGTAGCCAGGTACTCGCTTACCATGCACCGCCGGCGATTGACGCGGAGCGTCATCGGCGGATGCCGATTGCCGGCCTCGAGCATCCCGGCATAGTGTCGCGGATACTGCTGCCGCAGCTTGTCGATCCACCATTTTGGATAGGAGTACCGCGCGGCCTCGCTGCGCCGCACCCGCGCCCGCAACTCAACAGCGCGACGCAAATAATTGCGCAGCACGGCGTTGACCAGCCCCTTTGCAGCAGGATGCCCCAGCCGCACACACGCGAGCACGGCCTGGTCCACGACGGCATGCGCGCCCGCGCGCGTGTACTCGAGCTGATACAAAGCTATGCGTATCAGGCTCGCCAGTTTGTCGTCCCGCAACGGTTTCTCGACGAGCGCGCCGAGCAGCGTGTCGAGATACCCGTGAAATCGCAGCGCGCCGTAGCACAAATCCTGAATCAGCGCGCGCTGCTGTGCTGGAAGAGACGGATGCTCGCGCCACAGCGCGCCCAACCCGCTGTCGAGACTGCGCCCTGCCAGCACCTGCGAGACGGCTGTGCTCGCCAGCCGCTGCGCGTCGTGCATCGCGCCGATCAAAGGAACCGGTTCCCTGGTTTAACGGGATGCCCGGCAAGAAAAGCCGACACGGGCAACCGCGTGCCGCCGGGGCGCTGCATCTCCAGGATCCTGACCCCGTCATCGCCGCAGGCAACCAGAATCCCGTCGGCGCCCGCCTGCAGCACCCTGCCTGGTGTGGCACGCACGCCCCGTTCCACCTGCACCCGCCAGATTTTCAGCATTTCGCCGCGCCACCCCGTGTATGCCCCCGGTTCTGGATCGAACGCGCGCACCTTACGATCGATGTGCTCGGCGCTTTCGGTCCACTCGATGCGCGCTTCCGCCTTCCTTGTCTTGGCCGCATACGTGATGCCCGCCGCAGGCTGCGGCTTCGGGACTCGTGGCGCAGAGAGCGCCTCCACGATCATATGCGCCCCTAGTCGCGCGAGCCGGTCGTGCAAAGTTCGCGCCGTGTCATCGGCCGCGATGGGGATCGCCCGCTGCATCAGGACAGGTCCCGTATCCAACCCCTCGTCCATCTGCATGATCGATATCCCGGTGTGCGCGTCGCCCGCAAGGAGCGCACGCTGTATCGGCGCCGCGCCGCGCCAGCGCGGAAGAAGTGACGCATGGATATTGATTGCGCCTTGTCGAGGTCCTGCAAGCAGGGGTGGCGGGACGAGCAGTCCATATGCCGCCACTACGAGGACGTCTGGCGCATGATGCGTTACGGCCGCGACCGCCGCTGGATCGCGCAACGTCCCGGGTTGCATCAGCTCCAGTCCGCGCGCGTTTGCAAGTCGCTTAACGGCCGAGGATTGCACCCGCCTCCCGCGCCCCGCAGCGCGATCCGGCTGGGTCAGCACCAGCACCACCCGGTGCCCCGCCTCCAGCAGTGCTTCGAGCGCAACAGCGGCGAAGGTTGGGGTTCCCGCGAAAACAATGTCCATAGACGTTCGCGGGCCTGCGGCGCAGCCGGAATCCGCCAGCGACCCCGGCCAGCCGTCACATCGCTTGCCGCTCCTGTTTTCTGAGCCTGGCAAGGATGCGCTGTTGTTTCAACCGGGACAGCCGCTCGACGAAGACCTTTCCCTCAAGGTGATCCATCTCATGCTGTATGCATACCGCCAGCAAATCCTCGGCCTCGAGCGTGAAGGGCGCGCCTTCAACATCCAGCGCCCTCACTTTAACCCTCTGAGCACGCGTGACTTTTTCGTAGATCCCCGGCACGGATAGGCAGCCTTCTTCCCACTCCGCCTCGCCGTCCTTATCCACGATTTCCGGGTTGATAAACGTGCGTAATTGGTCGCGTGTCTCGGAAATATCGATTACGATAATGCGCCGATGTACGTCGACCTGGGTCGCGGCAAGACCGATGCCGGGCGCTGCATACATCGTTTCGGCCATGTCCTTGACCAGTGTGCGGACCCGGTCATCGACCTGCTGGACGGGGGCCGCAATCTGGTGCAGTCGCGGGTCGGGATACTTGAGGACGTGCAACAACGCCATAAAAAGCTTGCCAATTTAATCAGGTAGATGCAGAATTTAAACCAATACGTAACGTTGGGTCGGGCTGCTGAAAACAAAGGGGGCACCGTGAAAAAACTCATTATATCGCTGATTTTGCTGTCGACTTCGGTGATGAACGCCTTTGCCGCCAGCAGCGCCGAGTTGCGTGACAACGCCCCCGACAGCTACACCGTGCAAAGGGGCGACACGTTGTGGGGCATTTCCGGGCGCTTCCTGAAGGAACCCTGGCGCTGGCCGGAAATCTGGAAGATGAATCAGGAGCAGATCCGCAATCCTCACCTCATCTATCCCGGCGATGTCATCGTCCTCGATCGGGCCGGCATGCAACTGAGAATCTCGCGCGGGGATACCGTGCGGCTTTCCCCGAAAGTGCGCGTAGAGCCGCTCGCCGCCAAAGCGGTTCCCACGATTTCTCCCTCCGATATCGAGCCGTTCCTGTCCAAACCGCTGGTGGTCGGCGCGAATGAACTGGACAGCGCAGCCCGTATCATCGCAACCGAAGAAGACCGCGTCGCGCTGGGCGCGGGCGATGTCGCCTATGTCGAAGGTGTGACGAAAGAGCAAGGCAGTGTCTGGTCGATCTATCGCCGCGGCGATCCGCTTGTCGACCCGGACACGGACCAGACGCTCGGCTACGTCGCGATCTACGTCGGTGAGGCGCGCGTGCGGCATTTCGGCGAGGTGAGCAAGATCGAGATCACGCGCTCTGCGCAGGAAGTCTACAGCGGCGATCGTCTGCTGCCGGCGGCGAAGGAAGTGCCGGTGTTCTCCTACGTGCCGCGCGCACCGGCAAAGCAGGTCAAGGGCCGCATTGTCTCCACCTACGGTTCCCTGTTCGAGACCGGCCCGCGCTCGATCGTCGCCCTGTCCAAGGGCAGCGCCGACGGACTCGAAGTCGGCCACGTACTCGCGATCTACCGCAACCAGCCCGGCGCGCGCTATGCGTTACGCACATCCCCTTTGTGGGGGCGCGTCGGACCGACCGGCGACGAGAGCCCGCGCGCGTACTACAGCGAGCAGCTCACGCCGCGTGACGCGTCCTTGTATCCCGAGCGGCGGAAGATCACTGAACTCGACCTTGCGAAGTTTCCCAGCGAGCGCTATGGGCTGCTCATGGTCTTTCGCACGTTCGACCGCGCCTCCTTCGCGCTGGTGATGGAAGCATCGCGTCAGGTCAGTCTCAACGACATCGTCGCCAACCCCTGATTCAGCCGCGGCGCGCAGCGCCGTTCGTTCCGACGCCCGCCATGGGGCTCGATGCTGACCTCGAGCCTTGGCTGCGGCTGAGCCTGCTGCGCGGGCTCGGTGACGAAGGTTTCCGCCGGCTGCTGGTCGCGTTCGGCTCCCCCGATCGAATACTGGGTGCAGCCCATCACGAGCTTTCCAGGATCGTGTCCGCCGAAGTTGCACGCGCGATCGCCGGCGCCTCTGCGCCCGATGGCCTGCAGCAGGCCGCCGCGTGGCTCGCCGACCCCGCCAACCTCATCATCACGCTGGGCGATGTGCGCTACCCGCAGGCGCTGCTGCAGATCCCCGACCCGCCGCCGCTGGTTTACGTCAAGGGAAGCCCTGCGCTGCTCAACACCCCGGCGCTCGCGATCGTGGGCAGCCGCAACGCCACCCCGCAAGGCGTGGCGCTGGCCGAGTCCTTCGCCACGACGCTGAGCGATGCCGGGCTCACCATCGTGAGCGGTCTCGCGCTCGGCATCGATGCAGCCGCGCACCGCGGCGGACTCGCCGGCCGCTCACGCAGCATCGCCGTGGTGGGAACCGGCCTCGATGTGGTCTACCCCGCGCGCAATCGTGCGCTGGCGCACGCGGTGGCGCAAAGCGGCGCGCTGATGTCGGAGTTTCCTCTGGGGACCGGCGCGCTTGCAGGCAACTTCCCGCGCCGCAACCGGCTGATCAGCGGCATCGCGCGCGGCTGCCTCGTAATCGAGGCAGCCGCTCAGAGCGGGTCCCTCATCACCGCGCGCCTTGCGAACGAACAGGGCCGCGAGGTATTCGCCGTTCCCGGCTCCGTTCATTCCCCGCTCTCGAAAGGCTGCCATCTCCTGATCAAGCAGGGGGCGAAGCTCGTGGAAAGCGCGCAGGACGTGCTCGAGGAACTCAACATGTCCGCTCCTCCAACGCGCTCGGCAGTTGCCGTGGTCGACGACGCGCGGACAGCGGCGCTGCTCGAGCATCTCGGGTTCGATCCCTGCGACGTGGACACCCTGATTTCGCGCAGCCGTCTCACGAGCGACGCCGTTTCGGCGCTGCTCACGCAACTGGAGATCGAGGGGCGCGTTGCCGCGCTGCCCGGCGGCAAATATCAGCGGCTGCGCTAAACCTCTTCGCACGCAAGTGTTTCGCGCAAAGCGATTTTTTGCCGTTGTTGAATTCGCGCTTGCGTCGCAAAACTTTTGTTCTTATTATCGTCCGCTCTTTTTGTTCGCGTTGCGCGAGCCTGACGCAGCGCGGCGTCTCTTCTCCTGATTTCACGCGCTCATGGGAAAAAAACTGATCATTGCGGAGAAGCCTTCGGTTGCCGGCGACATCGCGCGTGCCCTCGGCGGTTTTGCCCGGCAGAAGGATTTTTACGAGAGCGAACGCTACGTGCTCTCGTATGCCGTCGGGCACTTGCTGGAGCTGACAGCGCCCGAAGAGTTCGATCCCAAGCGGGGACGCTGGTCCTTCAAGCATCTCCCGGTCATTCCCCCCCGATTCGATCTCGAGCCCATCAATGGCAGGAGCGCGGCGCAGCTCGCCGTGCTGCTCAGGCTCATCCGCCGCAAAGACGTCGCCAGCCTGATCAACGCTTGCGATGCCGGCCGTGAGGGCGAGCTCATCTTTCGCTACATCGTGCAGCATGCGGGAGCGAGAAAGCCCATCGAGCGCCTGTGGCTGCAGTCGATGACCCCGGCGGCGATCCGCGAAGGCTTCGAGCGGCTGCGTGGCGACAAGCAGATGCTGCCGCTTGCGGACGCGGCGAAGAGCCGCTCCGAGGCCGATTGGCTGGTGGGCATCAACGGCACGCGCGCCATGACCGCGTTCAATTCGAAGGAGGGCGGCTTTTATCTCACCACCGTCGGACGCGTGCAGACGCCCACGCTGGCGATACTCGTGGAGCGCGAAGAGCGCATACGCGATTTCAAGTCGCGCGATTACTGGGAAGTGCACGCCCGGTTTGGCGCCGGGGCGGGCGAGTACGGCGGACGCTGGTTCGATCCGGATTTCAAAAAATCCGACGATGCAGAATTTAAAAGCGAGCGGTTGTGGAAGCAGAAGGACGCCGAGCGCGTCGTTGCCGCGTGCCGGGGACAGCGCGGCGAGGTCACCGAGGAGAGCAAGCCGGCCACCCAGCTCTCGCCGCTGCTTTTCGACCTTACCAGCCTGCAGCGTGATGCCAACAGCCGCTTCGGCTTTTCAGCGAAGACCACGCTGTCACTCGCGCAAGCCTTGTACGAACGGCATAAGGTGCTCACTTATCCGCGCACCGACTCCCGCGCGCTGCCAGAAGACTACGTCGCGACGGTCAAGAAGACGCTGGGCACACTCGACGGCACGCCATACTCCGCTCATGCGACCACCATCCTGAAGCAGGGGTGGGTGAAGGCGAACAAGCGCATCTTCAACAACGCCAAGATATCCGACCACTTCGCCATCATCCCGACGCTGCAGACACCGCGGCATCTGAACGAGGCCGAGACCAAGCTCTACGACCTGGTGGTGCGGCGTTTTCTCGCCGTCTTCTATCCCGCGGCGGAATATCTCCAGACCACGCGTATCACGAAAGTGCTCGAGCGCCCCTTCCGCACCGAAGGCAAGGTGCTGCAGGTACCGGGTTGGCTCGCCGTCTACGGAAAATCCGCGCAGGAGGAAAGCGAGAGCCTGCCGCGCGTTGCGGACGGGGAGCGGGTAGCCGTGCTCGACGTTACGGCGGTGCCCAGCCAGACCAAGCCCCCTGCCCGCTACACCGAGGCCACCTTGCTATCCGCGATGGAGGGGGCAGGCAAACTGGTCGAGGACGACGAGCTCCGCGCCGCGATGGAAGCCAAAGGCCTGGGCACGCCGGCGACGCGCGCCGGCATCATCGAGGGCCTGATCAGCGAACGCTACGTCGAGCGCCTGGGGCGGGAATTGAAGCCGACATGGAAAGCGTTTCGGCTTCTGTTCGCCCTCAAGCATTTCGGCGTGGACGAAATCACTTCTCCGGAACTCACCGGCGATTGGGAATACAAGCTCAAGCAGATGGAGCAGGCGAAGCTGCCGCGCGAGAAATTCATGGACCACATCGAGCAGGCCGCCAAGGATCTGGTCGCGCGGGTAAAGGGCGGCAACATTCCCGACCAGGCGTTTGCCACCGTTTCCGTGCCATGCCCGAAGTGCGGCGGGGTCATACAGGAGACCTACCGCAAGTTCCAGTGCCAGTCGTGCGACTTCTACATCTGGCCGGTGCTCCTCGGCCGCGAGTGGTCGCCCGAGGAGGTTGCAGAGTTGCTTGCAAAGCGCCATATCGGGCCGCTCGCCGGTTTCCGCAGCAAGCAGGGAAGGCCGTTTTCAGCCGGGCTCAGGCTGACGGACGATCACCGGGTCGAGTTCGATTTTGGCCGGAGCGCGACCTCGGACACCGAAGCGGCGCCGGACTTCACTCAGCAGGAGCCGCTCGGTCACTGCCCGAAGTGCCACGCGCGAGTCTACGAGCACGGCGTCACCTACGTTTGCGAAAAAGCCGTGGGCCCGGAGCGTTCGTGCGATTTCCGTTCCGGAAAAATGATCCTGCAGCAGTCGATCGAGCCCGAACAGATGCGCAAACTGCTCAAGACCGGACGTACCGACCTGTTGACGGAGTTCGTCTCACGGCGCAACGGGAGAAAATTCAAGGCCTTTCTCGTCGCCGGCCGGGATGGCGGCGTAAGCTTCGAATTTGAAGCGAGAAAACCGCGCGCGCGGGCGGCACAGGGCGCCAAGGAAGACGCTACGAAGCGCACTGCCGCGCCCGCCGGTGCCAGGGCCGGCGCCAAGCCGCGCCGCAAGGCGGCCTAGACGTCGAGATTGCGCACGCCGAGCGCGTTGCTTTCAATGAAATTGCGCCGCGGCTCCACCTGGTCGCCCATCAGGGTGGTGAAGATTTCATCCGCGCTGATGGCATCTTCAATCTGGGTGCGCAGCAACCGGCGGGTCTTGGGATCCATGGTCGTCTCCCAGAGTTGCTCCGGGTTCATTTCTCCGAGGCCCTTGTAGCGCTGTATGCTCACCCCGCGCTGCACCTCGCTCAGGACCCATTCGATCGCCGCGCGGAAAGTCTTCACCGGCTGCGTGTGGTCGCCGCGCCTGATGTAGGCGCCCTCTCCGAGCAGCCCCTGCAGCACTTTCGCGGTGCGCTCGATCTGCGCGTAATCGCCGCTCTGCAGGAAGTCCGCGTCGATATAGCTGTGATGCACGATCCCATGCTGGGTCCGGCTGATGGCGAGCACGTAGCGCTCCGTCTTCTCGTCCATCTTGGCCTCCACCTCGATGGTGCTGCCGGAGAGCAGGCTCGTGACGGCGCGCGCGCTGCGTGCCGCGGCCTTGTCGTCCGAAAGGTCGAGGGCGGTCGGCTGCTTGAGCAGCGCGTGCAGCACTTCCTCGTCGATCATCTTGCTCACCCGGTCGATTACGGCTTCGGCCAGCAGATACTCCTTCGCCACCTGTTCCAGCGCCTCGCGGGTGAGCGGTTGCGCGGACGCGGAAGTGTGCAGCTGCGCCTCCGCGAGCGCGAGCCGGAGCAGAAACTGCTTCAGCTCGTGCTCGTCCTTGAGATAGCGGTCGGTCTTGCCGTGGCGGACCTTGTAGAGCGGCGGCTGCGCGATGAAGATGTGGCCGCGCTCGACGAGTTCCGGCATTTGCCGATAGAAGAAGGTGAGGAGCAGCGTGCGGATGTGCGAGCCATCCACGTCCGCGTCCGTCATGATGATGATGCGGAGGTAGCGCAGCTTCTCGGGAGCGTACTCGTCCTTGCCGATGCCGGTGCCGAGCACGCTGATGAGGGTCGTGATCTCCTGGGACGACAGCAGTTTGTCGAAGCGGGCCTTCTCCACGTTCAGGATCTTGCCGCGTAACGGCAGGATCGCCTGGAAGCGCCGGTCGCGGCCCTGCTTCGCGGAGCCGCCGGCCGAATCGCCCTCGACAATGTAAAGCTCCGATTGCGCCGGGTCGCGCTCCTGACAGTCTGCGAGCTTGCCTGACAGCCCGAAGGAATCGAGCACGCCTTTGCGCCGCGTCAGCTCGCGCGCCTTGCGGGCCGCTTCCCGCGCGCGCGCCGCGTCGATGATCTTGCTGCAGATCACCTTGGCGTCGGCGGGCTTCTCGAGGAGGAATTCCATCAGCTTCTGGGCCACGATCTCCTCGACCACCGGTCTTACTTCCGAGGACACCAGCTTTTCCTTGGTCTGGGAAGAGAACTTGGGCTCGGGTACTTTCACCGACAGCACCGCGGTCAGCCCCTCCTTCATGTCGTCGCCGGAAGTCTCGACCTTGGCCTTCTTCGCCAGCTCGTTGGATTCGATGTACTGATTGAGGGTGCGGGTCATCGCCGCGCGCAAGCCGGTGAGGTGCGTGCCGCCGTCGCGCTGCGGGATGTTGTTGGTGAAGCACTGCATCGACTCCTGGTAAGAGTCGTTCCACTGCATCGCCACCTCCACCGTAATGCGGTCCTTCTCGCCCACGGTATAGAAGATGTTCGGATGGAGCACGTTCTTGGCGCGGCTCATGTACTCCACGAATCCCTTCACGCCGCCGCTGAATGCAAACTTTTCCTCCTTGCCGGCGCGTTGATCGACCAGCATGATTTTCACGCCGTGATTCAGGAACGAAAGCTCCCGTAGCCGCTTGGCGAGAATTTCGTAGTGATACTCGATATTGCCGAAAAGCTCCTTGCTTGCCAGGAAGTGCACCTCCGTGCCGCGCTTTTCGCTTTTGCCTACGACTTTCAACGGCGCGACCGCCTCTCCCATCCGGAATTCGATCTGATGCAACCTGCCGTCGCGACGGATCGTAAGACGCAGCCATTCCGAGAGCGCGTTCACCACCGATACCCCGACACCGTGCAGCCCGCCGGCAATCTTATAAGAGTTGTTGTCGAACTTGCCTCCCGCATGCAGTTCCGTCATGACGACCTCGGCCGTGGAGCGGCCCTGCTCGTCGTCGGGATGCACTTCGGTCGGAATGCCCCGGCCGTTGTCGATCACGCTCACCGAGTTGTCGGGATGGATGGTGATGGTGATTTCGTTGCAGTAGCCCGCGAGCGCTTCGTCGATCGCGTTGTCCACGACCTCGAACACCATGTGGTGCAACCCCGTCCCGTCGCTAGTGTCGCCGATATACATTCCCGGCCGCTTGCGCACGGCTTCCAGGCCTTTCAGGACCTTGATGCTGCTCGCATCGTAATCGTCGGGGCTCTTCTGTTCCTTAATCCTGTCCGTCATCTTGTTCCTTGGCGGTGGTCCGCGCGGCGCTATATACGCATCGGCATGACCACATACTTGAATTCCTTGCGCTCCGGCGCGGTCAGCAGCATGCTGCTGTTAGCATCGCCGAACGCGCATTCCACGTTCCCGTCGTGCACGTTGTTCAGCACATCCAGCAGATAGGTGATATTGAAGCCTACGTCCAGCGCTTCGCCGCCGTAGTCAACCTCGAGTTCCTCCTGCGCCTCCTCCTGCTCGTTGTTGGTACAGGATATGCGCAGGCTGTTTGCCGCCAGCATCCAGCGTACGCCGCGGAATTTTTCGTTCGACAGGATGGCCGCCCGCTGCAGCGCCTGCAGCAGAACCATCCTGTCCAGGGCGATGCGCCTCTGGTAATTCACAGGAATGACGCGCGTGTAATCCGGGAACTTGCCATCGATCAGCTTGGTGACGAGTTCGACAGCCCCGAACCTGAACCATGCCTGCGAATTGTAGATCTCGATTTCGACCGGCTGATCGCCGGTCTCGAGCAGTTTCCCGAGCTCCAGCACCGCCTTCCGTGGCAGGATCACCTCGGCCTTCTGCGGCTGCTGCGATACTTCATCCGCCATATAGCTCAGTCGATGGCCGTCCGTTGCGACCAGCTTGACTTTGCCCTCTTCGAGCACCATCAGCAGGCCGTTCAGGTAATAGCGAATGTCCTGCTGCGCCATTGAATACTGCACCAGGGAAATGAGCTCCCGCAGCCGGCCCTGCTCCAGCCGCATGCTGGCGACCAGCGCGCCGGGTTCAGCCAGCGTCGGAAAATCGTTCGCCGGCAGTGTCTGCAGGTTGAAACGGCTCTTTCCGGCCCGGACCTGCAGCCGGTTGTTCTGCAGATCAAGCGTTACCTCGGATCCATCGGGCAACGAGCGCAGAATGTCCTGAAGCTTGCGTGCTGAAACGGTAAAAGCGACTTCCTGTCCACCGGCCTCCGCTTCCTCGCACGCGGTGGACACCTGAATTTCCAGATCAGTCGCGATAAAAGCAAGGGTCTGACCCTTTCTGCGGATCAGAACGTTGGAAAGGATCGGCAGGGTGTGACGCTTTTCTACGATGCCACTCACCGCCTGCAACGGCTTCAGCAGCGCGTCGCGGCCCACTTGAAAGAGTTTCATGGTAGATGATTCTATTTAGTAAGGTTAATAAGGAGGGCTGTGCGCTGTGTAGAGCACGAATAAAGCTCAGAGATCATGACCCTGCGCATCAAACGTGCAGTGTGCATCTGCGTGACAGGCTGTGGAAGAAATGTGAGGCGTTTTAGCGGGAACGGTGGCGGCCTCATCTGTGCACAAACAATCCCCATGCCATCAACCGCGCAGCACCTTCAGGAGCGAGTTGATGTCGCGGGTGATGTCGGTGTTGGTGTTGCGCAGCAAAGCTACTCTGCGGCACGCGTGCAGCACAGTGGTGTGGTCGCGGCCACCGAATGCTTCCCCGATGTCAGGCAGGCTCAACTGTGTCAGTTCCTTGGCGAGCGCCATGGCGATCTGGCGCGGCCGCGCGACGTTGCGGCTGCGTTTCTTGGAATACATTTCCGACACCTTGATCTTGTAGTAGTCGGCGACGGTCTTCTGAATGTTTTCTATGGACACCTGGCGGCTCTGGATCGCGAGCAGGTCGCGCAGGGCGTCGCGACAGAGGTCAACGGAGATCTCCTGCCCGGAAAAGCGGGCGAAGGCGAGGATACGCTTGAGCCCGCCTTCCAGCTCTCGTACGTTGGACTGGATGTGCTTTGCCAGGAAAAAAGCGACGTTTTCGTCCAGTGATACAGTCTCCGCTTCGGCCTTCTTCAGCAGAATCGCAACGCGCATCTCCAACTCGGGGGGCTCGACGGCCACGGTAAGGCCCCAGCCAAAACGCGAGATCAGGCGGTTTTCGATGCCGGAAATTTCCTTCGGGTAGGTGTCACAGGTGATGACCACCTGCTTGTGGGACTCGATGAGCGCGTTGAAGGCGTAAAAGAATTCCTCCTGCGTACGGCTCTTGCCACTGAAAAACTGGATGTCATCGATGAGCAGCAGATCAAGCGAGTGGTAGTAGCGCTTGAAGTCGTCGAAAGCCTTGTGCTGGTAGGCGCGCACTACGTCCGAGACATACTGCTCGGCATGGATGTAGCGAATCTTGCTCTCGGGGGCGCGCGCGTGTAGCGCATTTCCGATCGCCTGGATAAGATGGGTTTTACCGAGACCCACACCGCCGTAGATGAAAAGCGGGTTGTATGCCGTGCCCGGCCGCTCCGCTACCTGAGTGGCGGCCGCGCGCGCAAGTTCATTGGCTTTGCCGGTGACGAAGGTCTCGAAGGTAAACGCCGGGTTGAGCCGCGAGATATCGCGCGGCATCGCTCGGGACGGCGTCGGGGCTTCGGCTGCAGGCGGAGCGGCAGTCTCCACCCCGGCGCCTTTGTCAGCCAGCAACAGCCTGATCTCGACCGGGCGATCGAAGTGGCTTGCGGCGAGCATCTGTATGCGTTCCAGAAAGCGGTCGCGTATCCATTGCAGCACGAACCGGTTCGGCGCTATCAGCGTCAGAACATTCCCGTCCGCGTTTACCTTGAGCGGGCGGATCCAGGTGCGGAATTGCTGCGTGGGAAGCTCTTTCTCGAAGTGGGAAAGACAGTAACGCCAGAAGCCGTTCATGTGAGGCGATAAAAGTTATTGTTCGCCCGTGGAGGAGAGCAGAATCACCTGTGAATTTTAGCCGTTTCGGCCCCGGTTATCCACAACAAATAAGGCACTGCCCGTATCGCGGGCTCCGATTTGACACGATGTTCCCGCAAAGGGTGTAATAGCGAGTTTTTTCTACTCAGCAAAGGCCGTTTCCCCATGAAACGAACGTATCAGCCGTCGAAGACGCGGCGCAAGCGTACGCACGGATTTCGCGCGCGGATGAAGACGCGTGGCGGGCGGGCGGTTATCCGCGCGCGCCGCGCGAAGGGGCGGGCTCGACTGGCAGCGTAAGTTGCGGGAACGGATTCCTGTCACAGCGCAGCCGCACGCGTAAACTCTCCGGACGCAAGGAGTTCGGACGGGTGCTCGGCCAGGGTCAGGTTACCGCCGGCCGGTACTTCGTTATCCGTTCGTGCCCCAACGAACGCGACAGCGCGCGGCTCGGAATAGTGGCTGCGCGAAAGGCCATACGGAGGGCGATAGACCGGAACACGAGCAAGCGGCTCGTGCGGGAAGCGTTCCGGCGCCATGAAGCCGGTCTGGCGGGATTTGATGTCGTCGTATTATGTCGCACGCCTGTAGCGGGCAAGCAGCGCGCGCTGGCCCGGGCTGAGTTGAGCCGCCTGTTGCCCGCAATGAGTCGAAACGGAAAACTGCAAGGCAATAGCGCATAACGCATTGCGCTAAAAGCCAACCATAAGAGCCCTCCCACCGCACTGCGCGGGGTATGGAGGGGAAAGCCGTCATGGATTCACAACGCCTGATCCTCTTTTTTGTATTCTCGGTTTCGCTGTTCCTCCTGCTGGACGCGTGGCAGCGGGACCAGCAGCCACAAAAGCTGCAACCGGTCCAGCAAAGCGATAAACAGCCGCCTGCAGCCTCACCCGTGGTTCCGACACCGAGCGAGAAGCTGCTCGCAACGCAGGAACCGAAAGCTCCGGAGAGCCCGGCTGCGGTGCCAGGCGGCGAGACGATCAAGGTGGAGACGGACATACTGCGCGCGGAAATCAGCATGGTGGGCGGCGATCTGCGCCGCCTGGAATTTACCCGCCATCGGGACGCCCTCGGGAAGGGGCAGAGTTTCGTGCTGTTCGAAAGCTCGCCGGCGCGCACCTACGTCGCGCAGAGCGGCCTGATAGGCAACGGCCTGCCCAATCACCGCACGCCGTATTCTGCGCCGGCACGTCAGTATGTGCTTGCACCGGGGAATGACGTTGTGGAAGTGAGAATGCAGGCGGAGGTCGCGGATGGCGTCTCCGCCGCGAAAATCTTCCGGTTCCGGCGCGGCAGCTACGTCATCGAGGTCGCGCACGAACTGACTAACAAAAGCGCGACGCCGATCCAGCCCTTCGCCTACTTCCAGTTGGTGCGCGACGGCAAGCCTCCGGAGGGAGACTCCGCGATGTTGCCCACGTATACCGGCGCTGCCGTGTATACCGACAAAGAGAAGTTCCAGAAAGTCGATTTCAGCGACATCGACAAAGGGAAGACCCCATACCCCAAGAACACCAATGACGGCTGGATCGCCATATTGCAGCATTATTTTCTGAGCGCGTGGCTGCCCAAGAACGGCACGCCACGCGAGTTCTATACCCGCAAGCTGGAGGGCGGGCTTTATGCGGTCGGGGTGATATTGCCCGCGGGCGCCGTCGAGCCCGGCAAAACGGTGGCCGTCGCCACCCCCTTGTATGCCGGGCCGCAGGAGCAGGACAAGCTCGCGAATCTTGCGCCCGGCCTGGATCTCACCGTCGATTACGGGTGGCTGACCATCATCGCGGTGCCGCTGTTCTGGGTGCTCGCACTGTTCTACCAGTGGGTCGGTAACTGGGGTGTGGCGATCATTCTGCTCACCATACTCATCAAGCTGATTTTCTATCCTTTGTCGGAAGCAAGCTACCGCTCCATGGCGAAAATGCGCGTACTCGCGCCGAAAATGCAGCGGCTCAAGGAACAATACGGCAACGACCGGCAGCGCATGCAGCAAGCGATGATGGAGCTTTACAAAACCGAGAAGATCAATCCGCTGGGAGGCTGCCTGCCCATCATCGTGCAGATTCCGGTGTTTATCGCCCTCTACTGGGTGCTGCTCGCGAGCGTGGAGCTGCGGCAGGCGCCGTTCGTGTGGTGGATCAAGGATCTCGCGTCGCCCGATCCGTGGTTCGTGCTGCCTGTCCTGATGGGCGCCACGATGATCATACAGACCAAGCTCAACCCCGAGCCGCCCGATCCCGTGCAGGCCAAAGTCATGAAGATCATGCCGATCGCCTTCAGCATTTTCTTCTTCTTCTTTCCCGCGGGGCTGGTGCTTTACTGGCTGGTGAACAACGTGCTTTCCATCGCGCAGCAGTGGCATATCAACCGCGTGCTGGAGCGCGCGGTCGCCAAGTCCTCAGCCAGGACGTAACCTCGCGCGCGTATACTCGCGCCCCATGCTGGAAAGCGACACGATTGCCGCGATAGCAACCGCACCGGGGCGCAGCGGGATCGGCATCGTCCGGGTGTCGGGACCAGGCGTCCGGCACATCATCTCGCAAATCGTGTCCCGACCCGTAACGCCCCGGCGCGCCGTATTCGCGGAATTCGTGGACGCCGCGGGAGCCACCATGGACTCCGGTATCGCGCTTTTCTTTCCGACGCCGGGGTCCTACACCGGCGAGGACGTGCTTGAGCTGCAGGGCCACGGCGGGCCCGTTGTATTGGGCATGCTGCTCGAGCGTTGCGTCAGTCTGGGTGCGCGGGTTGCCGAGCCCGGAGAGTTTACCCGCCGCGCGTTCCTCAACGGCAGAATGGACTTGGCACAGGCGGAGGCAGTGATCGACCTTATCGATGCCGCGACCAGCACTGCGGCACGCTCGGCCATACGCTCCGTGAGCGGCCAGTTTTCTCAACTAATTCAATCTCTTGTATCAGAACTACGCGACACGCGGGTACTGGTGGAGGCCACGCTCGATTTCCCGGAAGAGGACGTGGAGGACGTGCACCGGGATGACCTTTGCAAGCGGCTCGATGCGTTGGGCGGCAAGCTCGACAATCTGCTGCAGGCAGCGCAGCAAGGCAGCTTGCTGCGAGACGGCGTTCACATCGTGCTCGCCGGCCCGCCGAACGCCGGTAAATCGAGCCTGCTCAACCAGCTCGCCGGGCAGGAGCTCGCCATCGTCACCGAAATCCCGGGGACCACACGCGATACCATCCGCGAGGTGATAGACCTCAGCGGCGTTCCGGCATACATCATCGACACGGCCGGTTTACGCGCCCCGCGCGACCCCGTAGAAGCGATCGGTGTGCGCCGCACGCGCGCGGCGGTCGAGAAAGCGGACCTCGTGTTATGGGTAGTGGATGCCGCAGCCCCGGCCGCGGGGGGGCCTGCCGAGCCCGACGAGCCGCTGCCGGAAGGCGTCCCGCAAATGCGGGTTATGAACAAAATAGACCTGATCGACCGCACTGCGGGAGTCGAGCGGCACGGCGCCGAAACGGTAGTGTGGCTGTCCGCAAAAACGGGCGCGGGCATCGAGGTGCTCCGCGAATCGCTGCTGCATCAATTGGGATGGCGGGGGACCGGAGAGGGCGTCGTCCTCGCGCGGGCACGCCACCTGGAGTCATTACGGACGGCACGCGAGCGGGTGGCGCGTGCCAGCCGTCAGCTCGGTCAGGTTGAGCTGCTGGCCGAGGAACTCCGCCTCGCGGACGATGCGCTGGGTGCAATAGTCGGGCGGACTACGCCCGATGAGCTGCTCGGCGAAATCTTTGCCCGCTTCTGCCTGGGCAAGTGACAAGGTTTCACGTGGAACCGCGGTCGCCGGACTAACGCTCGTTGCGAGATACGCGGAAGCGCTCGGCGGTCGTCGGATAGCACGACCAGGCAATGTTTCACGTGGAACTACAAGTCGAATTGCGTTATGATGCGCCATCCAGGGCGACGTACAACTTCAAGTGACTGATAACATTGACGTAATAGTGGTGGGTGGCGGCCACGCCGGCACCGAGGCAGCGCTCGCTGCTGCCCGGATGGGGTGCACGACGCTGCTGCTTACACACAGCATCGAGACATTGGGGCAGATGTCGTGTAACCCGTCGATAGGCGGGATCGGCAAAGGGCATCTGGTGAAGGAGGTCGATGCGCTCGGAGGCGCCATGGCGAGTGCCGCTGACGAGGCGGGCATCCAGTTTCGCATTCTGAACGGACGGAAAGGTCCCGCGGTACGCGCCACGCGCGCTCAGGCTGACCGCCTCCTGTATCGCAAGGCCATACGCACCCGACTCGAAAACCAGCCGAAACTGCTACTCTTCCAGCAAGCGGTTGACGATCTCCTGCTGGAGGGAGAGCGCGTATGTGGCGCGGTTACCCAGACCGGCGTCCGCTTTCGTGCCCGCGCGGTGGTGTTGACGACAGGGACGTTTCTGTCCGGGTTGATACACGTGGGCCTGCGAAACTATGCGGCCGGACGAGCGGGCGACCCGGCGTCTGCAACGCTTGCATCGCGGCTGCGGGAGTTGAGGCTGCCGGTAGGCCGGCTGAAAACCGGCACGCCGCCGCGCATCGATGGCCGAAGCGTCGACTTTTCAGTGATGAGTGAACAACCGGGAGACGTTCCTACGCCGGTGTTCTCGTTTCTCGGCCGCGCGGCGCAACACCCCACGCAGGTATCATGCTGGATTACGCACACCAATCAGACGACGCACGAGATCATACGCCGCGCGCTCGATCGCTCGCCGATGTTTACCGGCGTCATCGAAGGCATAGGACCGCGGTACTGCCCGTCGATAGAGGACAAGATCCATCGCTTTGCGGGCAAGAGCGCTCATCAGATATTCCTCGAGCCCGAAGGATTGACCGTCAACGAGTTTTATCCCAATGGCATATCCACCAGCCTGCCCTACGACGTGCAGGAGACGCTCGTTCGTTCGATACGCGGCCTTGAGCACGCCCACGTTACGCGGCCCGGCTACGCCATCGAATACGATTACTTCGACCCGCGAGAGCTGCGCAGCTCGCTGGAAACCAAGGCCATCGCGGGACTTTATTTTGCGGGACAGATCAATGGCACGACGGGGTACGAGGAAGCCGCCGCGCAGGGGCTGCTCGCGGGCGTGAACGCCGCGCTGGCGGCGCAGGGACGAGAAGCCTGGTCGCCGCGCCGCGATGAAGCCTATATCGGCGTGCTCGTCGACGATCTCATTACCCGCGGGGTGTCCGAGCCCTACCGGATGTTCACGAGCCGGGCCGAGTACCGTCTCTCGCTGCGCGAGGATAACGCCGATATGCGACTTACCGAAAAAGGCCGCGCCCTGGGGCTGGTGGACGATGCCCGATGGAGCGCGTTTGCACGCAAGCGCGATGCCGTCGCGCGAGAACAGGAGCGCCTCAAATCGACCTGGGTGAGCGCGACCGCCGTCGCCGCTCACGCCAGACGCGTCCTTGGCTGTGAGCTCGAACGCGACCACACGCTTGCCGAACTGCTGCGACGGCCCGAGGTGAGCTACGCGGCGTTGACGACTTTGCCTGGCGCCGCAGCAGATGTGCCCGTCGAGCCGCAGGTAGCCGAGCAGGTCGAGATACAGACCAAATATCACGGATATATCGACCGCCAGAAAGAGGAGATCGCGCGCAACCAGCAGCACGAAAGCACACCCTTGCCGCGCGACATCGACTATGCGGGCCTGCGCGGGCTTTCGCGCGAAGTCCAGCAGAAGCTCAATCACCATCGTCCGGAGACGGTGGGGCAGGCTTCGCGTATTTCGGGCGTTACGCCGGCGGCCATTTCGATATTGCTGGTGCATGCGCGGCGCGGATTCGGAGCCTGCAAGAAAAGCGCATGAATGCCGGCGAGGTGCTGGCGCGCGGGCTTGCTGAGCTGCGACTGGACTTGCCGGAGGAGGCGCTCGCGCAGCTGATGCGCTACGTTGCACTGCTGGAGAAGTGGAACAAGGTGTACAACCTCACCGCCGTGCGGGGAACGGCAGAAATCGTGACGCATCACCTGCTGGACAGCCTGGCGGTGCTGCCCTATATCGATGCGCGCTCAATGGTGGACGTCGGTAGCGGCGCCGGACTTCCCGGCATCCCGTTCGCATTGGCGCAGCCTCGAACAGAAGTGACGCTACTCGACGCCAGTCAGAAGAGAGCTGCGTTTTTGCGCCAGGCGGTGATCGAGCTCGGAATCGGTAACGCCGAAGTGGTGTGCGCGCGCGTGGAAGAATGGCGCGCGCCCGCTTTGTTCGAGGCCGTCGTCTCGCGGGCCTTTGCCGACCTCACGAAGTTCGTGGCGCTTGCGGCGAGGTTGTGCGCACCTCACGGAATCCTGGCGGCGATGAAAGGGGCCTACGCTGAGTCGGAGCTTCGCGAGCTGCCCGGCGGATTCGCGCTGAAGCGAGCGGTGCCCATCAAGGTGCCCGGGCTCAACGCCGCGCGGCACCTGGTCCTGCTGCAACCGAAAGCTGCGGCGGCGTGACCCGGATACTTGCCATAACCAACCAGAAGGGGGGCGTCGGCAAGACGACGACCGGCGTCAATCTCGCGGCGAGCCTGGCTGCGGCACAACAGCGCGTGCTGCTCGTGGATCTCGACCCGCAGGGCAATGCCACCATGGGCAGCGGGGTCGACAAGCACGCGCTCGCAGCAACCGTCTACCACGTGCTGCTCGGGACGCGATCGATGGCGGAGGCGCGCACGCGCTCGGTCACCGGAGAATACGACCTCGTCCCGGCAAACCGGGAGCTCGCCGGGGCCGAAGTCGAGATGGTCGACATGGAGCATCGGGAGAACCGCCTCAAGGATGCGCTGGCCGCGGTGGAGAATCAGTATGACTTCGTCCTGATCGACTGTCCTCCGGCGCTCAATCTGCTCACCGTGAACGGACTCACCGCGGCGCACGCGGTGATGATTCCGATGCAGTGCGAGTACTACGCCCTCGAGGGATTGAGCGATCTCGTAGCGACGCTAAAGAAGGTGCGCGGAAGACTGAACCCGGGACTGAAGATCGAGGGATTGCTCCGCACCATGTACGACCCGCGCAATACGCTCGCGCAGCAGGTGTCCGCGCAGCTCATCGAGCATTTCGGCGACAAGGTGTATCGCACCGTCATTCCGCGCAACGTGCGGTTAGCGGAGGCGCCGAGCTTCGGCGTGCCGGCGCTCAAGTTCGACAAGAGTTCCAAGGGGGCGCAGGCGTACCTCGCGCTCGCGGGAGAAATGCTCAACCGGGCTGCGCAGGCGGCATGACGAGGCGATGATCATGGGGAAGACGAGGGGGTTGGGACGGGGCCTCGACGCCCTGCTGGGCGCCGGCGACGACGAGAGCCCCTCCAAGCAGGAGGAGTTGCGTAACGTTCCGCTCGATCTGCTGCAATCGGGCAAGTATCAGCCGCGCACGCGCATGGACCAGGAGGCGCTCGGGGAGCTGGCCGCCTCCATTAAAGCGCAGGGGATAATGCAACCTATATTGGTGCGGCCTGTCCCGGGGGAGCGCTACGAGATCATCGCGGGGGAGCGCCGCTGGCGCGCGGCGCGCATCGCCGGGCTCGCCACCGTGCCGGTTCTCGTGCGTGATGTGCCTGACCGACAGGCGCTCGCGGTATCGCTGATCGAGAACATCCAGCGCGAGGATCTTAACGCGCTGGAGGAGGCGGCGGGCATTCAGCGGCTCGTGGACGAGTTCGGGATGACACATGCGGCTGCCGCGGAAGTGCTCGGCCGCTCGCGCTCCGGAATCACGAACCTGCTGCGTTTGCTCGAACTCGCGCCGCCGGTGCGCGACCTGCTTACTGAAGGCAGGCTGGACATGGGCCACGCGCGCGCGCTGCTGCCGCTCCCCGTGGCACGTCAGATCGAGCTTGCGCGTGAGGCGGCGGCACGCGGGCTGTCGGTGCGTGATGTGGAACGACGCGCTATAGCTGCGGCGAAGTCTCCCCGCGGCGCGCTGCGACGGCGACCTGACCCGGACGTCGCCCGCCTGGAAGAAGAGCTTTCAAACCGGCTCGGCACCTCGGTGCAGATCAAGTCGGGCGCCAAACAGGGCGTCGGCAGCCTGATCATCCGATACGGTAGTCTCGATCAACTCGAGGCGCTGCTCGCGAAGTTGGGTTCATAGCCTCGACCGTGCGGTCGCAGCGCGCGATTCGCACCCAAAACAGCGCCGTTCTTTTTGACGCTGAGGCGAGCGATTGCGTATAATCCCGCAGTTTCGTTTGCGGTGAATCGCGTGGCTCTCCTCGACCGAGGCAAGCCCATCCGCACCGTGTTGCGGTGGCAGTTTTACGCCACCGTCGTATCAGCGTTGATTGCCGCCTACTGGCGCGGCCCTCATGGGGCCGGCTCGGCAGTGTTGGGAGGAACGATCAACATTGTGGCCGGAGCGGCGTTTGCCTGGCTGGCACTGAGGGGCGAGAGCAGGACGGCGGGAATGGCGCTGTACGCGCTTTTCAGGGCCGAGGCGGGCAAGGTGGTCCTGATCGTCGCGCAGCTTTGGCTGGTGCTGGTGCTCTATGAGCAGGTTGTGCCGGGCGCTTTTTTTGGAACGTTCTTCCTGACGGTAATTTTGTCCACCATCGGTTTGATACTCCGCGACCGCTAGGTTCCGTTTCGCACTGCTTATGGCCGCCCAGGAACTCACACCCGGAAAATACATTTCGCACCACCTGACATTCAACAGTCAGGCGGTCGGAGACGGGGCATTCTGGACGATACACGTCGATACCGTGCTCACCGCGGTCGTGCTCGGAGTGCTATCGCTCGGGCTGTTGTGGTGGGTGGCGCGCGGTGCGACGGCTGGCGTCCCCAACCGCCGCCAGGCCTTCGTCGAACTGGCGGTTGATTTTGTGGACGAGCAGGTCAAGAGCATTTTCGTGCATGGCGACCGCCACCGCTTCATCGCCCCGATGGCACTTACGGTGTTCGTATGGGTGCTGCTCATGAACGCGATGGATTTCCTGCCCATAGACTGGGTCTCCACGGTACTTTTCGATCGCATACTGCACGTGCATTTCTGGCGGCCGGTCCCCACGGCGGACGTGAACACCACCTTCGCGCTCGCGTTGTCGGTCTGGCTGCTCATGATTTTTTTCAGCGTCAAGGTAAAGGGTCTGGGCGGCTGGATACATGAGCTGTTCTGCGCGCCTTTCGGCAGCAATCCCGTGCTGTGGCCGGCGAACCTCATGTTCAACGCGGTCGAATATGTATCCAAGCCGCTGTCCCACTCGCTGCGGTTGTTCGGCAACATGTACGCGGGCGAGATCATCTTCCTGCTGCTGTGGCTCTGGGCCGCAGCGAGTCTCGCAGGCACCATCTTCGCCACCGTGCTGGGGCTGGGGTGGGCGATCTTCCATATCCTGATCGTCGTCCTGCAAGCCTATATTTTCATGATGTTGACGGTGGTGTACGTGTCGATGGCGCACGAGACGCACTGATTCCAGGAAATACGGCAACCAGCAATCAAACGCGAAAGGAAGCAAACAATGGAGAAACTGCAGATGTTGGCGATGATCCAGGCCTATACCGGGATAGGCATAGGATTGATGATCGGCTTGGGCGCTGCGGGGGCCTGTATCGGGATTGGAATCATGGCGGGCCGCTTTCTCGAGGGCGCGGCGCGCCAGCCCGAGCTGATGCCGCAACTCCAGGTCAAGGTTTTCCTGCTGCTCGGCCTGATCGACGCCTCGTTCATCATAGGCGTCGGTCTGGCGATGCTTTTCGCGTTCGGCAATCCGCTGCTCGGGGTAGTGCAGGGTTGAGCGGGCGGCCTCACACCACCGACGGGGAGCGGCCATGAACATCAACTTGTCGCTGTTCGCGCAGGCGCTGACGTTCGCCCTGTTCATCTGGTTCACGGTCAAGTTCATCTGGCCGCCGCTGCTGCGGGCCATCGAGCAGAGGCAGAAACAGATCGCCGAGGGGCTGGCTGCGGCGGAGCGCGGCAAGCAGGACCTGGAGCAGGCCTCCCGGCGCACCGCCGAGCTGCTCCACGAGGCGCGACAGCAGGCGCAGGACATCCTCGCCCAGGCCGATAAGCGCGCAGCGGAGATGGTCGAAGAGGCGAAGAACGCGGCGAAAGCCGAAGGCGACCGCCTGGTAGCGGGCGCCAAGGCGGAGATCGAGCAGGAGGTATCGCGCGCCAAGGAAATGCTGCGCACGCAGGTTGCGGCGCTCGCGGTAGCCGGCGCGGAGCAGATTCTCATGCGTGAAGTGGACGCCAAGGCGCACGCTGAACTGCTGCGCAGCGTCGAAGGCCAGCTCTAGATGGCCGAGCCTCTCACCATCGCGCGGCCTTATGCGGAAGCTGTGTTCAAGCTGGCGCGCGACAAGGAAGATCTGCCGGGATGGTCGCGCAACCTTGAGATGCTCGAAGCGGTGATCAGTAACCCGCAGATTCAGGTCTTTATCGGCGACCCCAATGTGAGCGCGCAGCAACTTGAGTCGCTGATTCTGGGCATCGCAGGCGACGCCGTTGATGGCGCGACCCGCAATTTCGTGCAGGTGTTGATCAGCAACGACCGCCTCACGCTGTTGCCGGAGATCCGGGCCCTTTATGAGGATCTGCGACGTGAGCACGAAGGTATACTGGAAGCAAAGATCATCTCGGCGCTGCCGATCGACGACAGCCAGCGCGCAGAACTCGTGGTGCGGCTCGAAGCAAAGTACCAGCGTAAAGTGAGCGCCGCGGTCGAGATCGATCCGCGATTGATCGGCGGGGTCCGGATCGTGATCGGCGACAAAGTGATCGACGCCACGGTGCGCGGCAAGCTCGATGCGATGGCGGCCGCGCTTACCCATTAGGAGTCAACCATGCAGCTCAATCCTTCCGAAATCAGCGAACTCATCAAGAGCCGGATCCAGAATCTGGCGTCCACCGTCGAGGCGCGCACGCAGGGCACGGTGGTCTCGGTGACCGATGGTATCTGCCGCATCCATGGCCTGGCGGACGTGATGCAGGGCGAAATGCTGGAGTTTCCCCGCAACACTTTTGGCCTCGCGCTCAATCTCGAGCGCGATTCGGTCGGTTCGGTGGTGCTCGGCGAGTACGAGCACATCACGGAAGGAGACACCGTAAAGACGACCGGCCGGATTCTCGAGGTGCCGGTGGGGACCGAGTTGATCGGGCGGGTAGTCAATGCCCTCGGTCAGCCCATCGACGGCAAAGGCCCGATCAACGCCAGGATGACCGACGTGATCGAGAAAGTCGCGCCGGGCGTCATCGCGCGCCAATCGGTGTCGCAGCCGGTGCAAACCGGGGTGAAGGCGATCGACGCGATGGTGCCCATTGGCCGGGGACAGCGCGAACTGATCATCGGCGACCGCCAGACCGGCAAGACGGCGGTTGCGGTGGACACCATCATCAACCAGAAAGGCAAGGACCTCATCTGCATCTACGTGGCGGTGGGGCAAAAGGCGTCCTCGATCAAGAACGTGCTGCGCAAACTGGAAGAGTACGGCGCGATGGACTACACCATCGTCGTGGCCGCCTCGGCCTCCGAATCAGCGGCCATGCAATACATCGCGCCGTATTCGGGGTGCACCATGGGCGAGTATTTCCGCGACCGCGGTCAGGACGCGCTCATCATCTACGACGATCTTACGAAACAGGCGTGGGCGTATCGCCAGGTGTCTTTGCTGTTGCGCCGCCCGCCGGGGCGAGAGGCATATCCCGGCGACGTGTTCTATCTCCACTCCCGGCTGCTCGAGCGCGGGGCGCGCGTAAACGCCGATTACGTTGAAAAATTCACCAAGGGTGAAGTGAAGGGCAAGACCGGGTCGCTCACGGCGCTGCCCATCATCGAGACGCAGGCGGGCGACGTTACGGCGTTCGTGCCGACGAACGTCATTTCGATCACCGACGGGCAGATTTTCCTTGAGACGGATCTTTTCAACGCCGGCATCCGGCCCGCGATCAATGCCGGAATCTCCGTGTCTCGCGTCGGCGGTGCCGCGCAGACGAAAGTGATCAAGAAGCTGGGCGGCGGCGTGCGTCTTGCACTGGCGCAGTATCGCGAACTGGCGGCCTTCGCGCAGTTTGCTTCGGACCTCGACGAGGCGACCCGCAAGCAGCTAGAACGCGGCCGCATGGTCACCGAGCTCATGAAGCAGCCGCAGTATGAGCCGCTGCAGGTATGGGAGATGGCGCTCACCTTGTTTGCCGTAAACAACGGCTATTTCGATGACGTGGATGTCAGGAAGGCGCTGGTCGCCGAACGCTCGCTGCGCGACTACATCAAGGGCAAGTATGGCGCGCTGGTGAAGCGCATCGAGGATACCAAGGACCTTTCGAAGGAGGATGAAGAGCAGTTGCACCAGGCGGTCAAGGACTGGAAGAGCAACGGTATTTTCTGATCGCGCGAACCTAAGTAGGCACTCACAACAATGCCGGGATCCAAGGAAATCCGCAACAAGATCAAGAGCGTGCAGAACACGCGCAAGATCACCAAGGCAATGGAAATGGTGGCGGCCTCGAAGATGCGCCGCGCCCAGGAGCGCATGCGCCATGCGCGGCCTTATGCCGAGAAAATCCGTAATGTCGCCGCGCACATCAGCCACGCCAATCCGGAGTACCGCCATCCATTCCTGATCGAGCGGGACACCGTCAAACGCGTCGGCATTATCGTGGTGGCGACCGACAAGGGACTTTGCGGCGGGCTCAACACCAACGTGCTGCGGCTTGCGCTCGGCGCGATGAAAGAGTGGGAAGCTGAAGGCGAAGGCATAGAAGTCTGCGCGATCGGCAACAAGGGGCTCGGCTTCATGCAGCGCCTCAACGCGAACGTCGTTTCGCACGTCACCGGGCTGGGCGACCGTCCCCACATGGAGAAGCTCATCGGCGCGGTGAAGGTCATGCTCGACGGTTATAGCGAGGACCGTTTCGACCGCCTGATAATCTTCTATACGCGCTTCATCAACACTATGAAGCAGGAGCCGGTGATGGAGCAGCTGTTGCCGCTCTCCGGCGAGCGGCTGGGCGTGCCCGAAGGCTCATGGGACTACATCTACGAGCCCGAGGCGAGAGCGGTGCTCGACCAGGTGATTACCCGCTACACCGAAGGCCTGATCTACCAGGCCGTGGCCGAGAACATGGCCTCCGAACAATCGGCGCGGATGGTGGCCATGAAGGCGGCTTCCGACAACGCCGGAACTGTGATCGACGAGTTGACGCTTGTCTATAACAAGACGCGGCAGGCCTCGATCACCAAGGAGCTGTCCGAAATTGTAGGCGGCGCCGCAGCCGTATGACATCACGTATAGACCTTAGGAACCCCCATGGTTGAAGGAAGAATCGTTCAGTGCATCGGTGCCGTGATCGACGTGGAGTTTCCGCGCGCCCAGATGCCCAAGATTTATGAGGCGCTCGAGATGCAGGGCACCGAACTCACGCTCGAAGTGCAACAGCAGCTCGGCGACGGCGTGGTGCGCACGATCGCGCTCGGCTCGGCGGAAGGGCTGCGCCGCGGCATGACCGTGAGCAGCACCGGCGCGCCCATATCCGTGCCGGTCGGGCCCAAGACCCTCGGGCGCATCATGGACGTGCTTGGTCGCCCCATCGATGAAGCGGGTCCCATCGGCGCCGACAAGACCATGTCGATCCATCGCAAAGCGCCCGCCTTCGAGGAGCTGTCGCCGTCGCAGGAATTGCTCGAAACCGGCATCAAGGTGATCGACCTGATCTGTCCGTTTGCCAAGGGTGGCAAGGTCGGGTTGTTCGGCGGCGCCGGCGTCGGCAAGACGGTCAACATGATGGAGCTCATTCGCAACATCGCCATCGAACACTCCGGATTCTCGGTATTTGCCGGAGTGGGCGAGCGCACCCGCGAAGGGAACGACTTCTATCACGAGATGAAGGACTCCAAGGTTCTGGACAAGGTCGCGCTGGTCTACGGCCAGATGAACGAGCCGCCGGGCAACCGCCTGCGCGTGGCGCTCACCGGCCTCACCATGGCGGAGTACTTCCGCGACGACGGGCGCGACGTGCTGCTCTTCATCGACAACATCTACCGCTACACGCTTGCGGGCACGGAAGTCTCGGCGCTGCTGGGACGGATGCCGTCGGCGGTGGGCTATCAGCCCACGCTCGCCGAGGAGATGGGGCGGCTGCAGGAGCGCATCACTTCCACGCGCACCGGCTCCATTACGTCGATTCAGGCGGTATATGTTCCGGCGGACGATCTCACTGACCCCTCCCCCGCGACGACTTTCGGACATCTCGATTCCACCGTGGTGCTCTCCCGCGATATCGCGGCGCTGGGCATCTATCCGGCGGTCGATCCCCTGGATTCGACCTCGCGTCAGCTCGATCCGCACGTCGTGGGCGAAGAACACTACACCACGGCGCGGCAGGTTCAGCAGACGCTGCAGCGCTATAAGGAGCTGCGCGACATCATCGCCATCCTGGGCATGGACGAGCTGTCCCCTGAGGACAAGCTGGTCGTCGCCCGCGCGCGGAAGATACAGCGCTTTTTGTCGCAGCCGTTCAACGTGGCGGAGGTCTTCACCGGGCAGAAAGGCAAATACGTGCCGCTGAAGGAAACCATCCGCGGCTTCAAGATGATCGTGGGCGGCGATTGCGACGCGTTGCCGGAGCAGGCGTTCTACATGGTGGGCCCGATCGAAGAGGCTTTCGAAAAAGCCAAGACACTTCAGTAAACCGGCGAGCGAGCCCGCGCATCCGCATTCCATGGCCAATACGCTACACATCGATGTCGTCAGTGCCGAAGAGTCGATCTACTCCGGCGAGGCGGAATTCGTGGTGCTTCCCGGGGAGGCTGGAGAACTGGGCATCTACCCGCGCCACACGCCGCTCATCACCCGCATACGACCCGGCGAAGTGCGCATCAAGCCTGCCGGCGGCGCCGAAGAAGAGCTGATCTTCGTGGCCGGCGGCATTCTCGAAGTGCAACCGAAGGTCGTTACCGTGCTCGCTGACACGGCGATCCGCGGCCGCGACCTGGATGAAGCCAAGGCGCTCGAAGCCAAAAAGCAGGCGGAGGAGGCCATGCAAAATCGAAGCTCCAAGCTCGAGGTTGCCAAGGCGCAGGCGGAACTCGCCGCTGCGGTTGCCCAACTCGCAGCCATACAGAAACTGCGCAAGAAGCGTTAGATCATTGCCGGGGCCGGCACACCGTGGCAGGCGTCGATCTCCAGGCCTGGGCGAGGGAACGATCCTCGAGCGAGTTGGCGCATAGTCCGGGCGTCAATGTCAGTCTTCGATGCACCCGCCGCCTGACCGTGTAGACCTGTTGGTCGTCGGCGGCGGCATCAATGGCGCCGGAATCGCGCGCGATGCCGCGGGTCGCGGGCTCACGGTACTGCTCGTGGAGCAGCACGACCTGGGCGGCGCAACGAGCTCGGCAAGCAGCAAGCTGGTGCACGGCGGCTTGCGTTACCTGGAGAACTACCAGTTCCGCCTGGTTGCCGAAGCGCTTGCCGAGCGCGAAGTGCTGCTGCGGACTGCGCCACACATCGTGCATACAAAGCAGTTTGTCATGCCGCACGTCCCTGCGTTGCGCCCGGCCTGGATGATACGGGCCGGATTGCTGCTTTATGACTACCTCGCTCGACGGCAAACGCTACCGCGCTCACGTGCGATAGAACTGAACGGAAACGCTTTAGGCGAAGCGCTCAAGCGCGGCCCGACCAGAGGCTTTGTATACGCGGATTGCTGGGTCGACGATGCGCGACTCGTCGTGCTCACTGCGCGGGCCGCAGCGGATCTCGGGGCCGTTGTCCTTCCGAGGACAGCGTGCACCGCGGCTCGACGCGACGGGTCGGCGTGGCGCGTCAAACTGCGCGAATCGGCAGGGCGTGAGATTGAACTGACCGCGCGCGTTTTGGTGAACGCCACGGGCCCCTGGGCCAGGCGATTTCTAGAGAACACGCTTGGCATTGTGACACCCTTCAACCTCAAGCTGGTCCAGGGCAGCCACATCGTCGTGCCGCGCCTGTACACGGGCGACCACGCCTACATACTGCAGAACGACGACCGCCGCGTGATTTTCGTTTATGCCTATGAAGACCGCTACACTCTGATAGGTACCACCGAAGTTCCGGCACGCGCGCCCGAAGCCTGCACGGCCAGCGAGGAAGAGATCGCTTACCTGGTTCGGGCGGCGAATCGCTATTTCCAGCGTCAGCTCACCGTGGACGACGTCGCATGGAGCTACTGCGGGGTCCGGCCCTTGTTCGACGATGGCTCGGCCAATCCGTCGGCGATATCGCGCGACTACGTGCTCCGCGTCGACGCGGACGCGGGCGCCACGCCGGTTCTTTCGGTCTTTGGCGGAAAGATTACGACTTACCGGCGGCTTGCCGAGCAGGTCATGGACCGGCTCGCGCCATGGTTCGACAGTTTGCGTCCGTCACGGACCGCCGCGAGCCCGCTGCCAGGCGGGGACTTTTCCGGAAGCGTGGATTCGTTGATCGAGCAGCTTGGCCGGCGCTATTCGAAGCTGCCGCGCAATCTTTTGCGCGCGTTTGCGAGACGGCACGGTACGCTGGCAAGCCGGGTGCTCGATGGCGCGCAGTTACCGGCGCAATTGGGCGAGCATTTCGGCGCGGATCTTTATGAGCGCGAAGTCGAGTATTTCGTGCAGGAAGAATGGGCCCGGTCTGTCGAAGACGTGCTCTGGCGGCGTACCAAAGCGGGGCTGCACCTTTCCGCAATCCAGCAGCAGGCGGTAGCGAATTTCGTCGCGCGGCGCGCCGGGATCGCTGTGCGATAATCCATCATGGCTCTTAACGTCGTGATCCTTGCCGCCGGTCAGGGAAAGCGCATGTATTCAGCGCGCCCGAAGGTCTTGCACCGGCTTGGCGGGCGTCCGCTGCTGGCGCACGTCATCGATACCGCACGAGCGTTGCGCGCCGAACGCATTTGCGTGGTGTACGGGCACGGCGGGGAAGAGGTGCCGCGTGCCATGTTTGAAGCGGGCGTCGAGTTCATCAGGCAGGAGCCTCAGCGCGGCACCGGAGACGCGCTGATGAAAGCGCTGCCGCATCTCGGCGCCGCCGAGCGTACTCTCGTCCTGTACGGCGATGTGCCGCTGGTGCGTGCCGCCACGCTTACCGCTTTGCTGGAAGCGCGCATGCCCAGTGTCGTTGTGCTGAGCGCGGAACTCGAGAATCCGACAGGGTATGGCCGCATGGTGCGGGACAATGGGGGTCGTCTGGTGGCCATAATGGAGGACCAGGATGCCAGCGCCGAACAGCGGGCCGTGCGCGAGGTGAATACCGGCATCATGGTTCTGCCAACGGCGCGACTCCGCGACTGGCTTTCCCGGCTGACGAACCGGAATGCCCAGGGCGAGTATTACCTGACCGATGTGGTGTCGCTCGCGCTCGCGGACGGGGTTGCGGTGAACGCCATGAGAATCGGCGCGCCGTGGGAAATTCAAGGGGTGAACAACCGGGCGCAACTGGCGCAGCTGGAGCGGCTCTTTCAGCAGCAGTGCGCCAGCCGCCTGCTGGAGCAGGGGGTGACGCTGGCGGACCCGGCCCGTTTCGACCTGCGCGGCGAAATCGCCTGCGGCAACGACGTGGCGATCGATGTGAACTGCGTGTTCGAGGGCAAGGTTACGCTCGCAGGCGGGGTGGAAATCGGTGCCAACTGCGTCTTGCGCGACGTGGAAGTCGGCGAAGGAACCCGCATCGAGCCCTTCACCCACATCGACGGGGCGACGATCGGTGCGCGTTGCCGCATCGGGCCGTTTGCACGCATACGCCCGGGAACGCGGCTCGGCGAGGACGTCCACGTCGGCAATTTCGTGGAGATCAAGGCGAGCGAAATCGCGGCAGGCTCGAAGGCCAACCATCTCGCATACGTCGGCGATGCGACAGTGGGCGGCAACGTCAATATCGGCGCCGGCACCATAACGTGCAATTACGACGGCGCCAACAAGCACCGCACCGTGATCGAAGACGACGTACACATCGGATCCGATGTGCAGCTGGTGGCGCCGGTCACGGTGGCGCGAGGAGCGACTATCGGCGCCGGCACGACCGTGTGGAAAGATACGGCCTCGGGCGGCCTCATCATCAATCCGAAAAGCCAGGAGCAGCGATCCGGATGGACTCGCCCCACGAAGCGTATCGATCGGGAGCGATGACAGCGGCCTTGCGTAGCGGCGATCGGGCCGGATGGCTCGGTTTCGGGATCTTGTCGAACCCGGTATGTGCGGCATAGTCGGCGCCGTCGCGCAACGGGATATCGTTCCGGTCCTCCTGGAAGGCCTGAAACGGCTCGAGTACCGGGGTTACGATTCAGCGGGCATCGCCGTGCTCGACGATTACGCGGGCGAGGCAAGGCTTCACGCGCTGCGCCGGTTGCGTAGCGCAGGACGGGTCGCCGAGCTCTGCAGCCTGGTCGAGCAGCAGCGGCTTGCCGCTCCGCTCGGTATTGCGCATACCCGCTGGGCGACGCATGGCGCGCCCTCAGAGCGCAACGCCCACCCTCATATCTCGGGCGGCATCGCCGTCGTGCACAACGGCATCATCGAGAACCATGAGGCGATCAGGCAGCAATTGCAGGCGCGCGGTTACCGCTTCGCGTCGGACACCGATACCGAAGTGATTGCGCATCTGATTCACGCTCACCTCGCGCATGACAGCGATATCTTCTCGGCCACCCGCCGCGCGTCTGGCGAGTTGCGCGGCGCGTTTGCCATTGCAGTGCTGGCGGACGCCTGTCCCGGCCGACTGGTCGTCGCGCGGCAAGGTGCGCCTTTGCTGCTCGGCATAGGCGAGCAAGCGCACTACGCGGCATCCGACGTCTCGGCCCTGCTGGCGGTGACGCAAACCGTTATCTTTCTGGAGGACGGCGACATCGCGGAGCTGCGCTGCGAAGGCTATCGCATCGTTGACGCAGGAGGTGTCCCGGCAAAGCGTCCGGTACACGTCAGCGAACTTTCCGCTTCCGCCGTGGAACTGGGGCCGTACGGGCATTACATGCAGAAGGAAATCTTCGAGCAGCCGGGCGCGGTCGCGGCTACGCTCGAAATGGTCACGAACGGCGCCTCGGTGCTGCCGGAGATATTCGGCGTGAACGCGGCACCCGTATTCCAAGGTGCCCGAAGCGTTCTGATCCTCGCCTGCGGAACCAGCTATCACGCCGGCATGGTGGCGCGCTACTGGCTGGAGGCGATGGCCGCCATACCGTGCAACGTGGAAATCGCGAGCGAGTACCGATATCGCGAGTCCGTCCCGGATCCGAAGACACTCGTGGTTACGATATCCCAGTCGGGTGAGACCGCGGACACCCTAGCCGCCCTCCACCATGCCCGCGAACTCGGACAGCCGCATGCGTTGACCGTATGCAACGTCCCCGAATCGGCGCTGGTCCGCGCCTCTGCACTGCGTTTTCTTACGCGCGCCGGCCCCGAGATCGGCGTTGCCTCGACCAAGGCGTTCACTACACAGCTGGCCGCGCTGCTGCTGCTCGCCATGGTGCTCGCCAAAGCGCGCGGCCGTCTCGGCGAAGAGCGCGAACGGGCCCTGATCACGGCGCTGCGCCACTTGCCGGCGGCGCTGTCGCACGTGCTGCAGGTCGAAGAGATGATCAAGGCGTGGGCAGCCCGGTTTGCGCAGCATCCTCATGCGCTTTTCCTGGGCCGCGGCATCCATTACCCCATTGCGATGGAAGGCGCGCTGAAGCTCAAGGAAATTTCCTACATCCACGCCGAGGCCTATCCCGCCGGCGAACTCAAGCACGGACCGCTGGCGCTCGTCGACCAGAACATGCCGGTGGTGGCGATCGCTCCTCAGGATGCGCTGCTCGAGAAGCTCAAATCGAATCTTCAGGAGGTTCGTGCGCGCGGCGGTGAACTCTACGTGCTGGCGGACCAGGGCACGCATATCGAGGCGGCGGACGGGCTGCACGTCATCCGGCTCACGGACCACGCGGGGCCGCTTTCGCCCATTCTGCACGTCGTCCCGTTGCAGCTGCTCGCGTATCACTGCGCGCTCATTCGCGGCACCGATGTGGATAAGCCGCGCAACCTGGCGAAGTCCGTGACGGTGGAGTAGCGGCGAGACTACTTCGTGGCGCGCCGCGCGCGTGCGATGCGGATGAGTTCTTCGAGCACGGGGATCATGCGCTGCTCCGAGCGCGCCATGGCGGGCGAAGTGAGATAGCGCCCGTCGACGACCAGCGACGGGGTGCCCTGAACGTTGTAGTCGGAGGTGAGTTCCTTTGCCTGCCGGACCTTCTGCGTGACCGCAGTGGAGTTATACGCTTCAGTCCACAAGCGCCCGTCGATCCCCTGCTTCTGCGCCCACTGCAGCATGATTTCCGCCTTGCTCATGTGCAGTTCCTGCACGTGATAGCCGTGATAGACCGCCTGATGCAGGCGCTCCACTTCCCCGAGCGCTTCCAGGGTGTAATAGATGCGTGCGTGAGGCGCCCAGTTGTCGCGCAGAATGGCCGGGATGCGACGCAGCGACACGTCGGGCGGCATGCGCTTCACCCAGTCCTCCAGCGCTGGTTGAAACGTGTAGCAGTGCGGACATCCGTACCAGAAAAAATCGATGACTTCGATGCGCGGTCCCGATACGGCTTGCTGTTCGATCAGCCGGTAGTCCACATTGACACGGACCGACGACCCGTCCTGGGCGTGCGCAACCGAAAAGATGCAGACGTACAGAAGGAGCGCGAGAGCTCGTCTCGCACGCCACCCCGCGCCCGGCATCCTCGGCGCGATCACTTCCCGCCCCGGGCCTTGCGCGCGAGCGCGATGACGTCGTCCAAAACCTTGAAGTATCGGTCGTAGTTGATGCTGTTGTCGGGGTTGAGCGTGAGCGAGGGGGCGGTCAGGTACTTGCCGTCCACGATGACGGCCGGTGTGCCCGGTATGTCGTAGTTCGCAGTCACTTCCTTCGCCCGTTGCGAACGCGATTGCACCGCGAAGGAATTGTAAGTTTCGATGAACTTCTGTCGGTCGACGCCCTGCGCGGCAACCCAGTCGAACAGCACTTTTTGATCCTGCAGCCGCAGTTTCTTTTCGTGTATTGCCATGAACACGTCGTGATGCAGCTTGTCCACGAGCCCCATCGCCTCGATCGTGAAATACGCCTTGGTGAGCGGCACCCACGACTCCTGGAACACCGCGGGCGCGCGCTTGAACTCCACATCCGCCGGCTTGCGCTTCAGCCACGCGCTGAGCGGGCCCTGAAGGTTACTGCAGTGCGGACACCCGTAATAGAAGAATTCCAGCACCTCGATGCGGGGCCCGCTCGTTACCGGCTGCGGCGAACCAAGGGTGCGGTAATCCCGACCGGCCACCGCCTGGGCCAGCGACGAAACCGAGGTCGCGGCGAGGGTGAACCCGATCGCGACCGCAATAAACCATCTCGATATCTTCATTGCCTTTCCACCCGTTCCGGGAGCGTAACGGACTAGCGCCCGTCCCGCACTTTGATGAGAGTCGTTTCCACTCCGTTGTGCTTGAGCGTATCGCGCGTCTGGTTCAGGCGTTCAACGCTGGTATAGGGGCCGATGCGTACACGATGCCACACACCTTTGTCCGGGACCGAAGTCGTCTGGATGGTAGCCTCGATGCCGAGCAACGCCAGGCGCGCCTTCAGGTTATCGGCGTCGGATGCGCTCTGGAAAGCACCGGCCTGCAGGAAAAAGGCCTCCTTGGCCGAGGCGGGCACCGCTTTCTGCGCTTCCTTCATCTGCTGTTCCGTCGCGGGCTCCTCCGTCCCCGGGAGGATTTTGTAGAAGTCGAAGCGTGGCTTGCTCTCGACCGGCCGGGCTGTCCTCTCTTCGGTGCGGGCGCTCTGCGCCGGCTTGTCACTTTGCTGCGCGGGCGTGCGGCTCAGGAACGGGCTCGGGACCCTGTTGATATACCAGGCGACCCCGAGCGCGATGCCCAATCCCAGAAGCAGGCCGATCAGGATGCCTACCAGGAAGGTATGTCCGCCGCCGCCGCGCCCGGCCGCTTTGCGTTCGCTGCGCTTGTAATCCCTGGTCATGCGAATATCTTACATTCTTTCCGGAGCGCTCACACCGAGCAGATCGAGCCCGTTACGGATCACCTGACGCACGGCGGTGACCAGCGCAAGCCTTGCGAGCCGCAATGCCTGATCATCCACGAGGAGGCGCGTCGCATTGTAATAGCTGTGAAAATCGGCGGCGAGTTCCCGCAGGTAGAAAGCGATGAGATGCGGCGCCATCTCGCGCGCTGCATCTTCAACCGTGTCGGAATAGTCGATCAGTTTCTGCAGCAATGCGAGTTCCTGCCCGGACGTGAGCGGCGCAAGAGAAACGTCGAGCAGCGCCTCGAGCCGCCCCGCCCACTGTTCATGCACGCTGCACACGCGGGCGTGGGCGTATTGTATGTAGTACACCGGGTTGTCGTTGCTCTGGGATTTCGCGAGGTCGAGGTCGAAATCGAGATGCTGATCGCTTTTGCGCAATACGTAGAAAAAGCGCGCGGCATCATTTCCAACCTCGCGCCGCAGCTCGCGTAGCGTAACGAATTCTCCAGCGCGTGTGGACATGGAGACCTTCTGTCCGCCGCGATACAACACGGCGAACTGGACCAGGGCGACCGTGAGCCGCGTCGGGCTGTAACCCAGCGCTTCCACTGCGCCTTTCACGCGGGCGATGTAGCCATGGTGATCGGCGCCCCACACGTCCACGACCACATCGAATCCGCGCTCGAACTTGTTCAAGTGATAGGCGATGTCGGAAGCGAAATAGGTGTACTGTCCGTTCTCGCGCTGCAGGACGCGGTCCTTTTCGTCGCCGAAGTGAGTGGAACGGAACCACCGTGCGCCGTCCTGCTGGTAGAGGTGGCCATGCGCCTCCAGCAGTTCCATGGCGCGCGTGACCAGCCCGGACTCGTAAAGCGAGCGCTCAGAAAACCAGTGATCGTAGTGAACGCCGAACTCGGCGAGATCGCTGCGGCAGTCGGCGAGCTGCTCGTTGAGCGCAAACGCGTGAATATGCTCATAGTCTGCGCCGAGCAGCTTTTTAGCGTTCGCAATCAGTCCGTCGAGATGGGCTTCCGCGTCGGACGCGCTGTCCGGAACGCCCCTGACGAGAGCGCTCGCGTCGCGCGCATAGCGTGCGCCGTGCCCCTGGCACAGCGAGCGCGCCATATCGCGCACATAGGCACCCTGGTAGGCATTGGGCGGGAATGCGATCTCTGCCCCGGTCTCCTCCAGATACCTGAGCCAGGTCGAGAGCGCGAGGATATCCATCTGCCGGCCGGCATCGTTGATGTAGTACTCCCGCGAGACGACGAATCCGGCCGCGGAAAGGACGCTGGCAAGGCTGGCACCAAACGCCGCCCCGCGGCCGTGCCCGACGTGTAGCGGCCCGGTAGGATTGGCGGAGACGAATTCGACCTGGATCTTCTTGCCTTGCCCCAGCGCGCTTCTGCCGTAATCTCGCGCCGCCTGCAGCACGCGTCGGGCGGTCTCCTGCTTGAAATCCTTCGTCAGATAAACGTTGATGAAGCCGGGTCCCGCCACTTCCGCGCGTTCGACGTACGGCGAGGCGGGCAGCGCGTCCACCAGACGGGCGGCGATATCGCGCGGCTTGGCGCGCAGGCCGCGCGCGAGCTGCAGCGCGATATTGCAGGCGTAATCGCCGTGCTGCGACTGCTTCGGCTTTTCCAGAATGATGTTTGCATCCCTGCCGCCGGCGCCCAGCGCCTGCAGCGCCTGCGCGATCAAACCGGAGAGGTGCGCCCGGAGATCCGGGGCGGGGGCGCTGCTCATTGAGCGAGGCACGGACGGAAAGCGCGCTATTATAGCGGAGGGGCCATCGCCGCTCAGAACTCCAGCGGATCCACGTCGAGCGACCAGCGGGCGCGGTTCGACCGCTCCTGAGCAAGTGCCTTTTGCCATGCAGCCAGGAAATCCTGAAGCCGGCGCCGCGATGCCGATTGCACGAGCAGTTGCGCCCGTTCCCGCCCGGCAACCCTGGCCAGCGTTGCCGGCACCGGATCGTAGATCTGCACTTTGGGCGAAAGCGCGCGGCCCGCGCGTACGGCGTCGGCCAGAAAGCCGAGGGCGCTCTCCATGCTGGCTGCTTCCGCGCGCAGCAGCGCTTGGTAGACGTAAGGCGGAAAGCCCGCCAGGCGGCGCTCTTCCAGCAATGTCCGCGCGAATCCCGCGTAGTCCTGCTCTTGCAGGGCGCGATAAAGCGGATGGTCGGGATAATCAGTCTGGATGAGCACCTGTCCCGCTGCACTGCCCCTGCCCGCCCGTCCTGCGACCTGCGTGAGGAGCGCGTAGAGGCGCTCGGAAGCCCGAATATCGGTGTTGTACAGCAGGCTATCGGCATTCAGCACCACAACCAGATTCAGGTTGGGAAAATCGTGCCCCTTGGCGAGAATCTGCGTTCCGACCAGGATATCCACTTCCCCATTTTCTATCTGACGTCGCATATCGGGCCATGCGAACTTGCGCCTTGTGCTGTCACGGTCGATACGCAGGATGCGGGCGAGTGAAAAACGGACCTGCAGCGCCTTTTCCACGCGTTGCGTGCCGTGCCCCAGCGGACGCAGTTCCTGGCCGCCGCATTCGGGGCAGGATCGCGGGATGGCGCCATGGTGGCCGCAATGATGACAGCGAAGCTGCTGTGCCGCCTGATGGAGGACCAGATTCGCGGTGCAGCGGTGACACCGTGACAGCCACCCGCAGGCTCCGCACAAAAGCACGGGCGCATAACCGCGACGGTTGATGAAGACGAGGCTCTGCTCTTTGCGCTCGAGGCAGCGTGCCACCGCGTTCAGCAGGCGTCCCGAAAGGCCATCCGCAAGTCGCTCCCCGCGGGTAGCAATGCACTCGATGTGGGGAACGCCGCGGTTAATTCGCTGATGGAGCGCAAGCAGCCGGTATCTTCCCGAGAGCGCGTTGTGATAGCTCTCCAGCGCCGGCGTGGCGGAGCCAAGCACGACCGGCACCCCGCGCTGACGGGCCCGGACCACGGCAAGATCCCGGGCGGAATAGCGAAAGCCATCCGATTGCTTGAGCGACGCATCGTGCTCTTCGTCCACGATGACGAGCGCCAGGTTCGGCATGGGTGTGAACACGCCAAGGCGCGTTCCCAGCACGATGCGGGCACGGCCGGCGTGAGCGTCACGCCAGGCGGCGATGCGCTCGGTTTCGTTGAGCCCACTGTGCACGGTAGTCACCGGCGTGGCGGGAAAGCGTGCGCGGAGCGTTGCCTCGAGTTGGGGTGTCAGGGCGATCTCGGGCACCAACAGCAGAACCTGGCCGCTGCCGCGCAGCACCGTATCCATGCAATGCAGGTATACCTCGGTTTTGCCGCTACCCGTCACACCGAAAAGCAGAAAAGCCGCGAAGTGCTGGAGATGATGACATATCGCGTCCACCGCGTTTGCCTGCTCTTCGGTGAGCGCCGGCGCCGACGCGGTGAGGTGCGCCGCGGAACGAGGCGTATCCGGGGTGGGAGTGACTTCCACCACCCAGCCCCGGGCAATCCATCTGCGCAGGATGGAAGGCACGCTCTGCGAGATATCCGTGGCGCGGGATGCGTCTAACCCGTGCTTCAGAATATGCAAAAGGCGGCGCTGGACTCGCGCGCGAGCCGGAATTGCTTCGAGCGAGAGCGCCGCACCTCGCGCGGTCAGCACGAAGCAGCCGCGCTCTTGCGGCTGCTTCACTCGGCGTACCACGGCCGGGAGCGTGTTCATGACGGTCATGCCGAGCGGATGCCTGTAGTAAGCCGCGGCGAATTTCAGAAGAGAGAGATCAGCCGCGCTCAACGCCGGCGCATCCCTCCTAATTGCACCGATGCGGCGCAAACGACCCGGCGGCACGTCGCTTTGACTGACGACCTCCACGATTACACCGACGACATTTTTCTTTCCGAAGGGCACGACCGCTGGACGGCCGATATCGGCGGCGCTTGCGTCTTCGGCGAGGTAATCGAACAGGGTATCTGCAGGAACGTCGATGGCAACGCGCGCGATTTTCATGGCGCATCTACAGGACAGACCAACGCGCTTAGCGCGGTTTGCTCAGGTCTGCATTGAGCACTTCGGCCTAAGCGGTTTAGCGGCCGGGAAAATCTGCGTTTATGCACAGCCGGCTGTGGATAGTTGTGTGGATAGAGCCTCATCCTATGCTGGCCCGACTGCATCCGCAGCCCTGGGCCAGCATGCGGGAACTCCGAGGCTGGCAAGAAAAATCAATATAATTATATAGTTACTTTGTTCCTGCGGCGACCTCTGGCATGCCGTGCCTCCGCCGAGCCGGCACAGACCGGCTGTGCATAATGGATCGCTCGCGAGCAGTTTCAAGAACGATGAAAGGCCGGGCTCAGGTCGTGAACCGCATCAACCAACGCGCCCACATTATCCGGGTTTGTAAACTGCGAAATCCCGTGTCCCAGGTTGAAAACATGCCCGTGCCCAGGCCCGAAAGACGCCAGCACGCGGGCCGCTTGCTTGCGGATGATAACGGGCTCGGCGAAGAGCACCGCAGGATCGAGGTTGCCCTGCAAGGCGGCCCGCTCCCCTACGCGTTTGCGCGCCGTGGCGAGCTCGAGCGTCCAGTCTATGCCGATCGCATCGCAACCGGTGGCCGCTATATCCTCAATCCAAACCCCCCCTCCTTTGGTGAAGACGATGGTTGGCGTGGACCGACCCGGGCCCGCTTTGATGCCTGTAACGACCCTGGTGAGGTAGGTCAGCGAAAATTCACGAAAGGCCGGGGTGCTCAACATTCCGCCCCACGTGTCGAAAATCATCACGACATCGGCGCCCGCTTCTATTTGTGCGTTGAGGTAGGTGATGACGGCTCGGCAGTTTAGGTCCAGAACGCGGTGCAGCAGGTCGGGGCGTCCGTAAAGCATGGCCTTCAGCGTCCGCCAATCCGCGCTGGTGCCGCCTTCTATCATGTAGCAGGCGAGCGTGAAGGGGCTCCCCGAAAAACCGATGAGCGGTAGCCGTTCCGCCAACTCGCGCCGAACTTGGGCGACTGACTGCAGGACATAGGGGAGATGTTCCTTCGGCTCGGGCACGATGAGCTGGTCGACCTGCGATTCCTCGCGCAGGGGCCGAGCGAATTTAGGCCCCTCGCCCTCGACAAAATGCAAACCCAGGCCCATGGCGTCGGGGATGGTGAGAATATCCGAGAAGACAATCGCGGCGTCGAGGGCAAATCGCTCGAGCGGTTGCAAGGTGACCTCGGTGCAAAGGTCGGGATTCCTGCATAGCCCGAGAAAACTCCCGGCCCGCGCGCGCGTCCTATTGTATTCGGGCAGATAGCGGCCGGCCTGACGCATGATCCAGACCGGAGTGTATGGAGTTGGCTGGCGCAGAAGGGCGCGGATGAAAACGTCGTTCTTCAGCATCGGAACCCGGCTCGGGGATATACGCTGCCGGCGAAGCACATACCTGACGGGCGTGTCCCGCTCAGCGTTACCTTCAACGGGGCAGGTGCGACGTGCCCGACAGCAACTCGTCCACCGCCCGCGCGCACTGGCGACCCTCGCGGATCGCCCAGACCACCAGCGATTGGCCGCGCCGCATATCGCCTGCGGTGAAAACCTTGCCAGCCGAGGTTGCATAGCAGCGGTCGCCGTCCGTCGCAGCGCGCGCATTGCCGCGGGCGTCCTTTTCAACGCCGAACTCATCCAGCAGCGATTGAACAGGTGAGACGAAGCCCATGGCGAGTAGAACCAGATCGGCTGGGATGGTAAATGCCGAGTCTGCGATTTCATGCGGCTTGCCGTCCCGCCACTCCAGCCGCACCGCTTTTAGCGCCCTGACCCTGCCCTTCTCGCCGATGAACTCCTTGGTGGCGATGGACCAGTCGCGCGCAACGCCTTCTTCATGCGAGGATGAAGTACGCAGCCGCGTAGGCCAGTACGGCCATACGGGATTGCGCTCGACGTCCGGAGGCATCGGCAACAGCTCGAACTGGGTGACCGACGCGCCGTGCCGGTTCGACGTGCCCACGCAATCCGAGCCGGTGTCACCGCCACCTATGATGACGACGTGTTTGCCCGTTGCCGTCAATTCCGGAACGGCCTGGTCTCCGGCTACGCGCTTGTTCTGCAGGGGAAGGAACTCCATGGCGAAATGCACGCCGTCGAGGTTCCGGCCGGGAATCGGCAGATCGCGCGGCTGCTCGGCACCGCCGGCCAGCACCACGGCGTCGTATTGTTCAAGAAGCTGCGCCGGCGCTGCAAGTTCGTTCGCCCAGTCCACCACGCCTTTGCCGGGTCGGCTGTTCCCGACGCAAATACCGGTGCGGAAAGTCACCCCTTCCATTTCCATCTGCGAGAGGCGCCGATCGATGACCCACTTCTCCAGCTTGAAATCCGGGATGCCGTAGCGAAGCAGCCCGCCGGCGCGGTCGTTCTTTTCGAATACCGTGACCGCATGGCCCGCGCGCGCAAGCTGTTGCGCACAGGCGAGCCCGGCCGGGCCCGAGCCGACGACCGCCACGCACTTGCCGCTCTTGTGCGGAGCGGGCTGCGGCTGCACCCAGCCTTCCTCCCAGGCGCGGTCGATAATCGCGTGTTCCAGCGACTTGATGCCGACGGGATCGTCGATGATGCGAAGCACGCACGCTTCCTCGCACGGTGCCGGGCATACCCGGCCCGTGAACTCCGGAAAATTGTTGGTGGAATGCAGCGTCTCGATGGCCGCCTTCCAGTCCTGCCGATAGACGAGGTCGTTGAAGTCGGGAATGATGTTGTTCACCGGACACCCGCTCATGCAGAACGGGATGCCGCAATCCATGCAGCGCGCACCCTGGATGCCTGCCTGATCATCGCTGAGACGCGGAATGAATTCCCGGAAATGCCGCCTGCGCTGCTCGGGCGCCTCGTGCGGCTCCTCGACACGACGGTACTCCATGAAACCGGTGATCTTGCCCATGCTCGCTGACGCTCTAGAGTAGGGAGGGGTGCCCGGTAACGGCCGGCATCGCGCTCACGCGGCAGCCTTGCGCCCAGCCGCGGCCAGTTCCTTCAACGCGCGGCGGTACTCCTTGGGGAATACCTTGACGAAGCGGGTGCGATAGGCGGTCCAGTTGTCCAGGATCTCGCGGGCGCGGCGGCTGTTGGTATATCTCGCGTGGTTCTCGACGGCGCGCCGCAACAGCACCTCGTCGCACTCTCCGGCGTGCCATAACCGCTGGGCGACCTTGATCCTTTGCTCCGATTCGGCGAGTACCGGCTCCAAGTCCACCATGGCGGCATTGCAGTATTTGACGAACTCGCCGTCGCGGTCCAGCACGTAGGCGATGCCGCCCGACATGCCGGCGGCGAAATTGCGCCCGGTCACCCCCAGCACCACCACCGTGCCGCCGGTCATATATTCGCAACCATGGTCGCCTACGCCTTCTACCACGGCCGCGGCTCCGGAGTTGCGCACCGCGAACCGCTCCCCCGCAACGCCACGGAAGTACGCTTCGCCACAGATCGCCCCGTAGAGCACTACATTGCCAGTGATGATGTTCTCGCTCGGGTCGCCCCCGAACTTCGGCGAAGGCTGGACGCAAATGCGGCCCCCGGAAAGCCCTTTGCCGCAGTAGTCGTTGGTGTCGCCCACGAGATCCAGCGTGATCCCGCGCGCGAGGAACGCACCGAAGCTCTGACCCGCTGAACCGGCAAGCCGGACGTGCAGGGTGTCATCCGGCAGACCTTCGTGTCCGTAACGCCTGGCGACGTGCCACGAGAGCATCGTCCCGACGGTGCGGTTGGTGTTGCGGATCGGGGTGTCGATCGAGACCTTTTCCTTGCGCTCCAGCGCGGGCTGCGCCAGCTCCACCAGCCGGTTGTCGAGCGCCTTGTCGAGCCCATGGTCCTGCGCTTCGCAGCGGTAGCGTGCCACCTCCGCCGGCATCTGCGGCACGTGAAAGACTCGTGAAAAATCCAGGCCCCGTGCTTTCCAATGCTCGATACCCGCCTTCATGTCGAGCAGGTCGCTGCGACCGATCAGCTCGTTGAACGTCCGGATGCCGAGCTGCGCCATCAGCTCGCGCACCTCCTGCGCGACGAAGAAGAAATAGTTGACCACGTGTTCGGGTTTCCCGTCGAATTTCTTGCGCAACACCGGGTCCTGGGTCGCGATTCCTACCGGGCAGGTGTTGAGGTGGCACTTTCGCATCATGATGCAGCCCTCGACCACCAGTGGAGCCGTCGCGAATCCGAATTCGTCGGCACCGAGCAGCGCGCCGATCACGACATCACGGCCGGTTTTCATCTGTCCGTCGACCTGGACCGCGATCCTGCCGCGCAGCCGGTTGAGCACCAGCGTCTGCTGCGTCTCGGCAAGCCCCAATTCCCACGGAGTTCCCGCGTGCTTGATCGACGACCACGGCGAAGCGCCGGTGCCGCCGTCGTGCCCCGCGATGGTGACGTGGTCGGACTTCGCCTTGGCGACGCCGGCTGCGATCGTGCCGACGCCGATCTCGGACACAAGCTTCACGCTGATCCACGCCTCGGGATTGGAATTCTTGAGGTCGTGTATCAGCTGCGCGAGGTCCTCGATCGAGTAGATATCGTGATGCGGCGGCGGCGAGATGAGCTCCACGCCCGGCGTCGAATAGCGCAATTCAGCGATGTACTCGGATACCTTCCGGCCCGGAAGCTGCCCGCCCTCGCCGGGCTTGGCGCCCTGGGCAATCTTGATCTGCAACTGCTCGGCGGAGGCGAGATACTCGGCGGTCACGCCGAAACGGCCCGAAGCCACCTGCTTGATTTTCGACTTGAGCGAATCGCCTGCTACAAGCGGGATATCGACCTGAACGCGATCCGCACCGAGGCGCGACATCAGCGACTCGCCGGCCTCCACCGGGGCGTAGCGGCGACGGTCCTCGCCTCCTTCGCCGGTATTGGACTTGCCGCCGATGCGGTTCATCGCGACGGCGAGCGTCGTATGCGCTTCGGTCGAGATCGAGCCGAGGGACATCGCACCGGTCGAAAAGCGCTTCACGATCTCGCTGGCAGGCTCCACCTCCTCGACCGGCACCGGTGTCCGGCCGTTGAGCCCGAGTTCGAACAGTCCGCGAAACGTCATGTGTCGCTGGGACTGGTCGTCGATGATGCCGGAATATTCCTTGTATGCCTGATACGCGTTCTGCCGTGTGGAATGCTGCAGCTTCGCGATCGCGTCGGGTGTCCACATGTGCTCTTCGCCGCGCAGCCGCCACGCGTACTCACCCCCGGCATCGAGCGCATGCGCGAGCACCGGATCGCCGCCGAAAGCCGTCTGATGTATGCGCAGCGCCTCCTCGGCCACCTCGAACACGCCGATGCCTTCCACGTTGGACGCCGTGCCGGTGAAATACTTGTCCACAAGGCTGCGCGCCAGTCCTACCGCCTCGAATATCTGGGCGCCGGTGTACGACATGTAGGTCGAAATGCCCATCTTGGACATGACCTTCTTCAGGCCCTTGCCGACCGCCTTGATGAAATTCTTGCAGGCCTTTTCGCCATCGATGTCGCCTAGCTGGCGGTGCTCGGCGAGATCGATCAGCGTCTCGAACACCAGGTAGGGGTGGATCGCCTCGGCACCATAGCCGCCAAGCAGCGCAAAATGGTGCACCTCGCGCGCCGAGCCCGTTTCCACCACCAGGCCCGTGGAAGTACGCAGCCCTTTCACGACAAGATGCTGGTGGATCGCCGACAGCGCCAGCAGGGCGGGAATGGCCGCGTGATCGCGATCCATCCTGCGGTCGGACAGGATGATGATGGTGTATCCCGAGCGCACGGCGTCCTCGGCTTGCGCGGCGAGCGAGGCGAGCCGGGCCTCGATGGCCTGCCTGCCCCAGGCGCAGGGGTACGTGATATCGAGCTCGAAGGAACGGAATTTGCCGTCGGTGTACTTTTCGATGTGCCGGACGGTCTCCATCTGGTCGATGCCGAGCACCGGCTGGCTTACCTCGAGCCGCAGCGGCGGGTTCATCTCGTCGATGCCGAGCAGGTTGGGCTTCGGCCCGATGAACGACACCAGCGAGGTGACGAGCTCCTCGCGTATGGGGTCGATCGCCGGATTCGTCACCTGGGCGAACAGCTGCTTGAAGTAGTGATACAGCGTCTTGTTCTTGCTCGAGAGCACGGCGAGCGGAGAATCGTTACCCATGGAACCGACGGGCTCTTCGCCATGGGTCGCCATCGGCGCGATCTGGAACTTGACGTCATCCTGGGTGTAGGCGAACACCTGCTGTCTGTCGAGCAGCGCCGCCGGGGAAGCCGCACGCCGCTCGGTCGGCGCCGGCAGGTCATCGAGCTTGATGCGTATGCGCTCTATCCACTCCGCGTAGGGTCGCGCGGAAGCGAGCGTGTCCTTGAGCTCCTTGTCGTCGATGATGCGGCCTTTTTCGAGGTCGACGAGGAACATTTTCCCTGGCTGCAGGCGCCATTTCTTAGCGATTCTTTCCTCGGGTACGGGAAGGCAGCCGCATTCCGATCCCATGATCACGATGTCGTCGTGGGTGACGATGTAGCGCGAGGGCCTCAGGCCGTTGCGGTCCAGCGTCGCGCCGATGCGCAGCCCGTCGGTGAACGCGATCGACGCCGGGCCGTCCCACGGCTCCATCATGGCGGCGTGATACTCGTAGAACGCGCGGCGGCTGGGGTCCATCAGCGCGTGGTTCTCCCAGGCCTCCGGAATCATCAGCATCATGGCGTGCGCGACCGAGTAACCGCCCATCACCAGCAGTTCGAGGGCGTTGTCGAACGAGGCCGAATCCGACTGACCGTCGTAGATCAGCGGCCAGATCTTGCCTAGATCGTCATCCAGGATGGGGCTGGAAATGGCACCCTGGCGCGCGCGGATCCAGTTCACGTTGCCGCGCAGCGTGTTGATCTCGCCGTTGTGGCAGATCATGCGGAACGGGTGCGCCAGACTCCATGAGGGGAACGTATTGGTGGAGAATCGCTGGTGCACCAGCGCCAGTGCGGATACCACGCGCGGGTCGCGTAGATCCAGGTAATACTCGCCCACCTGGTGCGCGAGCAGCATGCCTTTGTAGACCACCGTCCGAGCCGACATCGACGGCACGTAAAACTCCTTGCCATGCGCGAGCTTGAGCGACTGGATGGCGTGGCCGGCGCTCTTACGGATGATGTAGAGTTTTCGCTCCAGCGAATCGGTGACCGTCACGCCTGCGCCGCGGCCGATGAAGACCTGCCGGATGACCGGCTCCACCAGCTTTACCGATTCGCCGAGGTCGGTATTGTCCACCGGCACGTCGCGCCAGCCGAGCAGCACCTGGCCCTCGTCCTTGATGGCCCGCTCGATCTCGTATTCGCACGCCAGCCGCGAAGCGGGCTCGCGGGGCAGGAAAACCATGCCGACGCCGTATTGGCCGAAGGTCGGTAACTTGACCCCCTGCTTGGACATCTCGTCCCGGAACAGCCGGTCCGGGATCTGGATCAGTATGCCGGCGCCGTCGGACGCTTTGGGGTCGGCGCCCACCGCGCCGCGATGCGTGAGATTGCGAAGGATCTGTAGACCCTGTACGACGATGTTGTGGCTCTTGCGTCCCTTGATATGGGCCACGAAACCGACGCCGCAGGCGTCGTGTTCGTGGGCGGGATGGTAGAGTCCTTGCGGTGCCGGCAAGCCCGAGCAGTTCATCACATACCCTCGCAAACTGTGATGGACCAGGTGCCGGACGGCTTTGCTGCAAAGCAGCAAAGCGCAGCCGATACCCAGCCAGTTTTCTGGCGAAAGCCCTTAAGTCTACCTGCTTCAAGGGCTTGCCACAACGACAATTTATGTTGGCGGGCGCTTACACCGGATCGTGCGTGGGCACGGCAAACAGGCGCCGGTGTTCCAGCAGCGCGTAGCGGTCGGTCATGCCGGCAATGTAGTCCGCGATCGCGCGTGGGGTATCTTCGGAGGCTCTGACCTGAAACTCCGGCGGTAACAGCCGCGGGTCGGAGTGGAAAGCCTGGAAGAGCTCGGAGACCACCCGGCGTGACTTGGCGCTCATGCGCGCCACCCGGAAGTGCTGGTACAGATGCGACCTCAGGAAGCGCTTCAGTTCCTGCTGGTCACGTTGTAGCGCGTCGCTGAACGCCACCAGCGGCGGCGCGAGCCGGACGTCCTCCACACTGCGCGGCCTGTGCGAGCGGATGTTTCTTTCAGTCTGCCGCACCAAGTCCGTCACCAGCGTATCTATCATGCGGCGCACCGTTTCGTGCACGAGGCGCCGCCCGGCAAGCTCCGGGAAATCGCTCCGCGCGGCTTTCATGTGGCGCGCGAAAATCGTCACCTCCGCCAGCCGGTCGAGATCCAGCAGACCCGAACGCAAGCCGTCGTCGACATCGTGGTTGTTATAGGCGATTTCGTCAGCGACGTTCGCCAGTTGCGCTTCCAGGGAAGGGCGCTCTTTTCGAATGAAGCGCGCCCCCACGTCGCCCAGCGTGCGCGCGATACGCACGGAACAATGCTTCAATATCCCTTCGCGCGCCTCGAATGTGAGGTTCAGTCCATCGAAGCCGCCGTAGCGTTGTTCCAGAACGTCCACTACCCGCAGACTCTGCAGGTTGTGCTCGAAGCCGCCATAGGGCTTCATGCAGGCGTTGAGCGCATCCTGTCCGGCATGGCCGAAAGGAGTGTGGCCGAGATCGTGCGCGAGCGCGATGGCTTCGGTGAGGTCCTCATCGAGGCGCAGCCTTCGCGCGATGGAACGCCCGATCTGGGCCACTTCCAGACTGTGCGTCAGCCGGGTGCGGAACAGATCGCCCTCGTGATTGACGAAGACCTGCGTCTTGTATTCGAGGCGCCGGAACGCCGTGGAATGGATGATGCGATCGCGGTCGCGCTGAAATTCGGTTCTGCCCCGGGGCGGGGGCTCCGGGTAGCGGCGGCCGCGTGTCGCGTCCGGAGCAGCGGCATAGGGTGCGCGCTCGGGCATTCAGTTCAGTAATCGAGCGCGGCGCGCAGCGCCGACCGCGGCACGTCGTCCGCGATCTGGGCATTTCCGATCCCGCGCAGCAGGATGAAGCGGATTTTGCCGCCTTCGACTTTTTTGTCGTGGCCCATCAACTCGAGATAGCGGTCGAAGCCCAGATCCGGCCGCACGACGGGCAGTTTTGCACGGGACAATACCTCGATGACGCGCCGGGTCTCGCCGGCCGCGAGCATGCCCAGGCACTCCGACAGCCGGGCTGCGATCACCATGCCGCAGGCGACCGCTTCTCCGTGCAGCCATGTGCCATAGCCGAGTCCGGCTTCTATGGCGTGGCCGAAGGTGTGACCGTAATTGAGCAGCGCCCTCGGGCCGGTTTCCCGTTCGTCAAGCCCAACGATCTCCGCCTTGTTCCGGCATGAGGTCACGATCGCGTGCTCCAGGGCTTCCGGCTCGCGCCGGTGGAGCTGGGGGAGGTGCTGCTCCAGCCACTCGAAGAACCTGGCGTCTCCGATCAGGCCATACTTGACGACCTCGGCGATCCCGGCGCTCAATTCTCGGTCCGGCAGCGTGTTGAGCGCGTCCGTATCGGCCACCACGGCAAGCGGCTGGTAAAAAGCCCCGATCATGTTTTTGCCGCGCACATGGTTGATCGCCGTCTTGCCGCCTACAGCGGAGTCGACCTGCGCCAGCAGCGTCGTAGGAAGCTGGATGTAGGGGACGCCGCGTTGATAGACGGCCGCTGCAAACCCGGCCAGGTCTCCCACCACGCCCCCACCCAAAGCAAGAATGGCTGTTTTGCGCTCGCAGCGTTCCTCGATCAGGGCGTCGAAAATCCGGTTGAGGGTCTCGGCGGTTTTGTAGACTTCGCCATCGGGCAGCACGATGCGGACCACAGAAACGCCTTGGGATGCGAGTGCGCGGCACAAAGGCTCAAGATAAAGCGGTGCGACGATGGCATTGGTCACCACAGCGAGCTTGCGCTGCAATAGATGCGCCGAAATCAGCTCCGGTTGCCCGAGCAGCCCTGCTCCGACATGAATCGGGTAGCTGCGGCCTCCCAAAGGCACGGTCAGCGTTTGCATCGGTACTCCTCGCCAGCAGGCAGATGCGCCTCGGAGCCGCGCAGCCGGGTGAGTCGCGACTCCAGCCTGTGCGCAAGAGCGGCCACAGTCTGATTTCCGGTGTCGATTACGAGGTCGGCGACCTCCCTGTAGAGCGGGTCGCGCTCCTGGAACAGGTCGTGCAATTTCGAAAGCGGATCCGCCGTCTGCAGCAGGGGGCGGTTCCTGTCGTGCCGCGTACGTAACCATAAGTCGCGCGGCGCGGCGCGCAGGTAGACAACGGTGCCGTGCCCGGTCAGCAGGCGGCGATTCTGCTCGGAGAGCACTACGCCGCCGCCGGTGGCCAGGACGATGTCCTGTCGCCGGGCCAGCTCGGCCAGGGCTTTGGTTTCACGCGCGCGGAAACCGGCCTCTCCCTCGATCTCGAAAACCAGCGGGATCTTGACACCGGTACTGCGTTCGATCTCGTGATCGGTGTCGTAGAACGTCTTGTGCAGCCGGCGCGCCAAGGTGCGGCCGACCGACGTCTTCCCGGCGCCCATGAGCCCGACGAGAAATACGTTGCCGGGGATGCCGTCGCGTCGCGGTGCAGTTTCGATGGCTTCGCCCATACCGCGATTCTAACGGAATGGCTCCGGCGGCGACCGAGCGGGCGCCCAAAGAAAAAGAGCGGCCGGAGCCGCTCTTTCAGTGCTGGTGAAAACCCTACTGGCGCTGGGTCAGCGTTTCCTTGAGGATTCGGGGCGTAATGAATATCAGCAGCTCGCGCCGGTCATCGGTCTTAAGATTGTTCTTGAACAGGAATCCGACGTAGGGAAGATCGCCCAGCACCGGAATCTTGTTCGTCGTGGACCGTTCTTCCTGCGTGTAGATTCCGCCGATCACCACCGTGCCGCCATTCTCCACGAGAACCTCGGTGGTGACCTGTTTCGTGTCGATGGACGGCGCACTGCCGGTGCCGGTCGCGACGATCTGGCCGACGCTGTCCTTGTTGATGCGCAGGCTCATGATGACGTTGTCGTCAGGCGTGATCTGCGGCTTTACCTTGAGCGACAGCGTGGCTTTCTTGAAGCTGACGGACGTGGCACCGCTCGAGGTCGACTGCTGGTAAGGGATCTCGGTGCCCTGTTCGATGATCGCTTCGTTCTTGTCGGCGGTGATCACGCGCGGGCTGGAGATGATCTTGCCCTTGCCGTCGGCTTGCAAGGCGGAAACCTCCAAGGCGAGAAGCCGGGTGAGATCCTTGTTGAACATGAGCAGGGAAAATAGCCCGGCCGGGGCGCCGGCTATGTTCGGCGCGGGCAGATTGACGTTCAACGAGCCCGGTACCAGTGTCGGCGTCCCCTGCACGAAACCTTGCAACTGCCCCGTTGTTGTGAGATCAGCGCCTATACCTGCTCGCACGCCGCCGATATCACGCGCGTTCGCCACCAGGCGGTTATCCTCGCTGAACCCGAATCGGACACCGAGGTTACGGCTGAAGGTGTCTGCCGCTTCCACGATACGCGACTCGATCATCACTTGGCGCACGGGAATGTCGATCAGGCGGATCAGCCTGCGGACTTCTTCCAGGCGCGTCGGGGTGTCCTGAACAAACACGGTGTTGGTTCGGGCGTCCACGACCGCGCTGCCGCGCTTGGACAGAATGCGTTGCGTCCCCGCGCTCAGGAACGTCTGCACATCCTGGGCCTTCTGGTAATTAAGCTGGAAGCTTTCCGTGTGTGTCGGCTCGAGCTCGGAAATCTGCTGCCGCGCCTCGAGCGCGAGCTTCTCGCGGGTTGCCAGTTCGTCACGCGGCGCGATCCATACGACGTTGCCCGATTTGCGCTTGTCCAAACCTTTTGCCTGCAGGATGATGTCGAGTGCCTGGTCCCACGGGACATCCTTGAGCCGCAGCGTCAGGCTGCCGCTGACCGTGTCGCTGGTGATGATGTTGAGTCCCGTGAAGTCGGCAAGGACCTGCAGCACCGCGCGCACTTCCACGTTCTGGAAATTGAGCGAGATCTTCTCACCCTGATAACCGGGCCGGCTGCTCTGTACGAGGCGATTCGGGTCCTCGACCAACTGCTTCACCTCGATGATGAAGCGATTGTCCGTCTGGTACGCCGAGTGCTCCCAGTTGCCGCGGGGCGTGATCACCAGGCGCGCGTTGTTGCCCTGCGTAAGCGCGTCTACCGTCTGCACCGGCGTGCCGAAATCGGTCACGTCCAGGCGCCGCTCCAGGTTCTTGGGCAACCCGGCATTGATGAAATCTACGATGACCGACTTGCCCTGCTGGCGGATGTCGATGCCGACGGCGTTGTCGGACAGATCGACAACGATGCGGCCCTCGCCGTTTCCGCCGCGGCGGAAATCAATGTCGCGCACGCTATGACGCTGGTCGGCCGGGCTGGGCTTGGCAAACTGCTGGGCGAGCGGTGTCCCGGTGCTCGCCGAAGCGGTGTCCTGCAGCGTAATGAGGACCGTGCGTCCATCCACACGAGCGTCGTAGCTCAATCCGCGGGCCAGTTCCAGCACCATGCGGGTGCGGCCGCTCGCCTGTACGACGTTGATGCGCCGCAGGTCGCCGCCGCTCACGTCCTGCACGTTGCGCCCCGAGGCGTTGGTCGTGTTGGGAAAGTCGAAGGCGATGCGGGGCGGATTGGCAATCGAAAAGCCGGCGGGCGGCGCAGCCGGCGGCGCCTTGAGCGTAACGCGGACCGTCGTTCTTCCCCCCTGCTGCGGCGACACCTCGATGGTTTCGATGGCATTTTCCTGCGCGCCGGCCGGTCCGGGGAAGGCGAAAGCCAGGACAGCAATGATTGCGCCCAACGCGCTAAAAAACCCGAGTGCGGAGTGTTTCGTATTCATCTTTTTGCCTCCAATTCATCGAGCAGCTGCAGCGCCTGGTCTTTTTCCTCCCAGCTGCCTGTGCTGTCCTGGACGATTTCCTTCAACGCAATGGTGGTCTCGCTGATTGCCACGATACGGCCGAAATTCTGGCCGATGTAATTGCCGGACCTCACGCGAAACAGGTTGTTGTCAGGCGTCTTGACCAGCGCGTGCATGACCTTCTGCTGCTGCAGCGTGCCGACCATCTTGAGGTTCTCCAGCGGATACGCTTCGAGCGGCTCTTTGCGCCGGTTGAAATCGGGTTGTATGCCGCCTGCGCCCGCGACCGCCTTGGGCGGGACGATCTTGCGGGGCTTGAACGGATCCACCAGGTCGTATGCGTCGTAGCTGAAGGCCTCGTAAGGCTTCACTTCCGGCAGCGGCGGGATACGTCCCGGCGGCAGCTTATCGGAGTCCTTGACAAACTTCTTCACTTGATCGAGATGCCGGTCGCCGCATCCTGCGACCGCCAGGCACCCGAGCAGAACTATCACCGTGGTCCGCATCACCGTTTCACCCCCGGCTTCGGCTTGGCGGCCTTGCGCTGCGCTGCGAGTTCCGCCTCGTCCAAATAGCGGAAGGTCTTGGCCGTAGCATCCATCACCAGGCCGTCCTTCGCTGTTGTCAGTGCAATGTCGTTCAGCGTCACGATGCGCGAGAGCTTGCCGATATCGCTCGCAAAAGCCCCTATGTCATGATAGCTGCCGGTTATCCGAATGGTGATCGGGAGTTCGGCGTAGAAATCCCGCCTCGTCTCGCCGGACGCGGGCCGGAACAGCTCGAACTGGAGGCCCCTTCCCAGCCCTGCCTGATTGATATCTATCAGGAGTGCGTCCATTTCGGATTTGCCGGGCAGTTGCTTGAGCAGGGTGCCGAACTGCTGTTCTATGTCGTCCAGGCGTTTCTTGTACAGCGGCAGATCGATGGCGAGCTTTTTCTTGTCGATGAAAGTGGCGCGCAACTTCTCTTCCTTCTGCTCTTCCGCCTTGATCTGCTCGATCTGATGCTGCCAGTCGAACCAGTAGCTGGCGAATATGATCAACACCAGAACCAGCGCCAGCACGCCGAGTTTGGGCAGTACCGGCCAAGCCCCGATCTTCTTCGGATCCAGCCTTCTCAGTTCTTCGAGTGTCATGGCGTCTAGCTCCGTGCCGGCTTGGCGGCCGGCTTACCCGGCGCGGCCTCGGGTTTGGGGCGCGAAATGTTGATCGTCAGGGTGAACTCGTTGGTGCGCGCACCGGCAGCTTGTGCCGACTTCACCTCCACCAGGCCGGGGCCCTCGAGATGCGGCGAGGATTCAAGGTTGCGCATCAACGTCGACACCCTTGCCTGAGACTGCGTGTAGCCGTTGATCGTCACTCGTCCGCCCGTCTGTTTCACGGCCCGGAAGTAAACGCCTTCGGGGATCTGCCGCACGAGCTGGTCAAGGAGATGAACCACCTCGGAACGATTGGCCTGCAACTCTTCCACGACGCGCTTGCGCTCGAGGAGCGCAGCGGTCTGCTCCTTCAGCTTGTTGATCTCCGCGATCTGCTTGTCGAGTTTAGCAATCTCGTCTTGCAGGTACTTGTTGCGCGCCTGCTGGTCGCTCAGTTGCCCGGCGAGATAGCCGTATGAGACGGCGAACCATATGGCGGCGCCGATGGCCGCCACCGCGCCAAGCATGATGAAGAAATGCTGCTGCTGACGCTTGCGGCGTATCTCCCGGTGTGGGAGGAGGTTTATACGGATCATGGATCGAATCTCCGCATCGCGAGGCCACAGGCGACCATCAACAAAGGCGCATCCTGCGCGAGGCTCTTGGGCTTGATGCGCGAGGACAACGCCATGTTCGCGAAGGGATTCGCGACCACGGTATTGACCTGCGTGCGTCTGGTCACGGCGACGTCGACGCCGGGTATCGCGGCGCAGCCGCCGGACAGTACGATATGGTTGACCTGGCTGTATTGCGTCGACGTGAAGAAGAACTGGAGCGCACGCGCGACCTCGAGCGCCAGCATGTCCAGAAACGGCTGCAGAACCTCGGAGTCGTAGCTCTCGGGCAGCCCGCCCGCGCGCTTTGCCGCCTCGGCTTCCTCGGGCGACATGCCATAACGGTTCTGGATTTCCGTCGTCAGCTGATTGCCGCCGAACGGCTGCTCGCGCATGTATATCGATTGGCCGTTGCGCAGCACGTTCACGTTCATGACGCTGGCGCCGACGTCCACTATGGCGATGTTCTGATCCTTGCCCTTGTCGGGGAACTGGCTCTCGACAAGATTAAGTGCGGCCTGGCTCGCAAAGATGTCGACATCCATGACGACCGCCTTGAGTCCCGCTACTTCCGCCGCGGCGATACGGTCCTCGATTTTTTCCTTGCGCGAGGCCGCGATGAGGACTTCCACATCCTCGGGACTCGTGGTTGAGGCTCCGAGCACATGGAAATCCAGGTTCACCTCGTCAAGTGCGAATGGAATGTACTGATTGGCTTCGGTTTCGACCTGCAGCTCGAGATCCTCCTCGGGCTGACCGGCTGGAACCAGAATTTTCTTGGTGATGACGGCGGCGCTCGGCAGCGCCATCGCGACATTTTTGATTCCACTCCCCAGACGCTTATGGCAGCGCTTCAGCGCCTCGCTCACCGCATCCAGGTTGTTGATGTTTCCGTCGACGACGGATTCCTTAGGCAGTGGTTCGACGGCGTAGCGCTCGACCCGAAAAACGCCCTTGCCTGCTTCGGAAATCTCCACCATCTTGACCGCGGATGAACTGATATCGGTCCCGATCAAAGGTGGCGTTTTCGGCTTGAACAGCCCCTCCAGCGCCTCCAAGTTGATGTTCAGTTTTCCCTTGAGCATAAGTTTGTTGGGCAGAAAGCCTTATAGTTTACTTTAAATACTAGCAACAACTACACAGGGTGTAAAGCGTTTTGTTTTTATTTACGGAAGCCGCTCTACCCCTATAATGAGCGGCCTGCGTAATATAACCTACACTGCATGAATTTCGGGCGCTTTGCAACGCCTTATGTCGCGCGGGCGTGGTAAAAAAACCACGCCGGGTTCGCGGTCGGAAGCTCATTAGAGACACCACATGTCAGCCCGCTGGTGGACGATCCCACTATTAGTTGTATTCTTCGGCGTTCTGGCGGCCGCCATCTTGATCGCTTTCGCCGCCGCCGTCGTTTATCCGAGTCTTCCATCGCTGGAGACCCTTACCGATTACCGCCCCAAGATCCCGCTGCGGGTCTATAGCGCGGAAGGACATCTCATAGGCGAATTTGGCGAGGAGCGGCGCGCGGTAGTAAGAATCGATGAGGTACCCCGGCGGATGGTCGATGCCATTCTGGCGGCGGAGGACGAGCGGTTCTATCACCACGGCGGTGTGGATTATGTCGGCGTGGCGCGCGCCGCGATTTCCAACTTCATGTCGGGCGGCGTGCGCCAGGGCGCGAGCACCATCACGATGCAGGTCGCGCGAAACTTTTTTCTCTCCAAGGAGAGAACGCTGACACGCAAGTTCAACGAGATGCTCCTGGCATTCAAGATCGAGCACAACCTCAGCAAGGGCCAGATCCTGGAGCTCTACATCAATCAGATTTATCTCGGTCAACGCGCCTATGGATTCGCGGCCGCCGCACAGACCTACTTCGGCAGGCCGCTCGCCAAGCTTACGCTCGCGGAACACGCCATGCTCGCCGGGTTGCCGAAGGCGCCTTCCCGTTTCAATCCGGTGGCGAATCCCGCTCGAGCAAAGCTGAGGCAGGAATATGTGCTGCGGCGCATGCGCGAGCTGGGAATGATCAGCCCCGAGCAGCTTGCGAGCGCGAACAAGGAATCGCTTGCAGTGAAAAAGGAGATAACGGAATTCCCCGCGCGGGCGGAGCACTTCGCCGAAATGGCGCGGCAGGCCATGTACGACCGGTATCGCGAGGACGCGTATACCGGCGGCTTTCGCGTGTACACGACACTCTCCACGCGTCACCAGGAAGCCGCGTACGTTGCGGTGCGCCGTGGCGTGCAGGACTACGACCGCCGGCACGGTTATCGCGGCCCGGAAGGCTTCGTGGAACTGCCGGCGAAGGCGGGCGACGAAATGCTGGAGGACGCGCTTCAAGATGCCGTCGAGAGTGGCGACATTTATCCGGCGGTCGTGCTGGAAGCGAGCGCCAAGCGCGTCAGGGCTTATCGCAAGGGCGGCGGCGTCGTGGAGATTGCCGACGAGGGTCTCAAGTTCGCCGGCCGAGCGCTCGGCGAAAAGACGAACCCTAACCAGCGCATCCGGCGCGGCGCGCTGATCAGGATACAGGCCGACGCGAAAGGTCGTTGGCAGATCACGCAGTTGCCGCTGGTCGAAGCCGGGATCGTGGCCGTTGACCCGATTTCCGGGGCGATCCGCGCCCTGGTGGGCGGGTTCGACTTCAACCGCAACCAGTACAACCACGTCACGCAGGCGCTGAGACAGCCGGGATCGAGCTTCAAGCCGTTCATCTATTCGGCCGCGCTGGAAAAGGGCTTCACTTCGGCGACGGTCATCAATGATGCACCCCTGACCTTCACGGCCGCGCAGACCGGTTCCGAGCCGTGGGAACCCAAGAACTTCGATGGCAAGTTCGACGGGCCGATGCGTCTTAGGACGGCGCTCGTCAAGTCCAAGAACCTGGTATCAGTTCGTATCCTGCAAGCGATCAGCCCGCATTACGCCCAGGATTACATCGCCCGCTTCGGCTTCAACCCCAAGCTGCACCCGCCCTATCTCACCATGGCGCTGGGCGCAGGAAACGTGACCCCGATGCAGATGGCATCCGCCTATTCGGTCTTTGCAAACGGCGGCTACCGCGTGCCGCCTTACTTCATTGAGCGCGCGGTGGACGGACGCGGCAACGTGGTGATGGAGGCGCTGCCGCAGCGGGCGGGGGAAAGTGCCGAGCGCGTGATCGATCCGCGCAATGCTTTCATCATGACGAGCATCATGCGGGACGTAGTGCGGGGCGGCACCGCGGCGCGAGCCATGAAGCTGGGCCGAAACGACCTGGCGGGCAAGACCGGCACGACCAACGACTTCATCGACGCGTGGTTCTGCGGCTACAACGCCAAGCTGGTGGCGGTCGCATGGATCGGGTTCGATACCCCGCAGACGCTGGGGCGCAACGAAACCGGGGCAAGCGCCGCGCTCCCCATATGGATGGGCTACATGGGTACGGTACTGAACGGCGTAGCCGAAGAACCCCTTGCGCCGCCGACAGGCATCGTATCGGCACGCGTCGACCCGGATACGGGGCTGCGGCTCGCGGACGGCCAGTCCGGAATCACCGATTACTTTTATCACGAGTTCCCGCCGCCGGACAGCGCGGTCGCGAGCGCCGTGCTGGGCCGCGAGCATCCGGCGGAAGATATCCGCAACCAGCTTTTCTAGAGATGAAGGGCCGTCCGCGCAACGACGTCCGCAGCCGTATCGCGCATATCGCCGCCCGGCTGATGGCCGAGGATGGCATAGAGGATTACGCGCTCGCGAAGCGCAAGGCCGCCCGTCAGGCCGGTCTGCCCGATTCGCGCCAGTTGCCGGACAATTACGAAATAGACGAGGCGCTGAAAGCCTATCAGGAGATATACCAGCACAACGAGCATCGCAGCCGGCTGCGGGGGTTGCGAGAAAAGGCGTTGAGCGCGATGCGCCTCCTGCGGCCGTTCAACCCTTATCTGACCGGTTCGGTGCTGAATGGCAATGCCGGTCGGTATGCCGATATCGATCTCCAGCTTTTCACTGATAACGTCAAGGCCGTCGAGCTGTACTTCATCGACCGCGGCATTCCTTACAAAGCGGCCCAGCGCAGGCTTTATTCGGGAGGGGAGGAACGCACGGTGCCCGTGTTCCTGCTGAACGACGAGAACGTGGAGATCCGGGTGGAGGTGCTCGCTTCGGACGATCTGCGACGCCCGCTGCGCGCTACGCCGAACGGAAAGCTGATGGAGCGCGCCAAGGTGGAAGCAGTCGAAGCCCTTGTTTCAGGGGCCGGCACGGCGGCATCTGGATAGCTCGCGCGGGCCAAGTCCGCATCAGGATTCTTTAAGCCAGCGCGCCGCGTCGAGCGCGAAATAGGTCAGCACGCCGTCGGCGCCCGCGCGCTTGAAAGCGAGCAGCACTTCCATGATGCAGCGTTTTTCATCCAGCCATCCGCGCTGCACGGCACCTTTCAGCATGGCATACTCACCGCTCACCTGGTACGCGTACGTTGGTGCGGCGAACTGGTCCTTAACCCGCCGAATGATGTCCAGGTAAGGCAACCCGGGCTTGATCATCACCATGTCCGCACCCTCTTCCAGGTCGAGACCCACCTCCCACAACGCTTCATCGCTGTTGCTCGGGTCCATCTGATAGTTGAACTTGTTGCCGCGCCCGAGGTTGGGAGCAGATCCGACTGCATCCCGGAACGGGCCGTAGAATCCTGAAGCGTACTTCGCCGAATAAGCCAGTATGCGCGTGTGGATGTAGCGCGCTCTGTCGAGTGCCTGGCGAATGACGCCGATGCGCCCGTCCATCATGTCGGACGGAGCAACGATGTCCACACCGGCTTCTGCATTCACGAGCGCCTGTTTCTCGAGTGCGAGCAGTGTTTCGTCGTTGAGCACGTAGCCTTCCTCGTCGATGATGCCGTCGTGGCCGTGCGTGGTATACGGGTCGAGCGCCACGTCGGTGATTACCCCGAGTTCGGGAAATCGTTTCTTGAGCGCGCTCACCGCGCGCGGCACCAGGCCTTCCGGATTGGCCGCCTCGCGCCCGTCCGGGGTCTTCAGTTCCGTGCGAACGGCCGGGAACAGCGCCACGGCTGGAATGCCGAGGCGCAAACATTCCTCTGCCACCGGAAAGCTTCTGTCTACGGTGCAGCGCTCGACCCCCGGCATCGAATCGACCGGTTCGGTCTTGCGCTCGCCATCGATGATGAATACCGGATAGATCAAGTCATCGGTGGAAAGCCGATGTTCGCGCATCAGCCGGCGCGAGAACTCATCACGGCGCATGCGCCGCAGCCGGCGCTGCGGAAATCGACCTAAAGTGTGCATTTTTATAACCTTGAATTAGATACTTAGCGCATTCCACGGGTCACGGAACTATTTTGGATTATAGCCGTCGTAACACTCAGACGACGCGAGTCGTCTCCCGCTTCTCCTCCCTGAGCGGGCGCCTTAATCCTTATTAAGGCCTTTCGCCCCCGGTTTTACTCCCCTTTAACCGGGGGTTTTTTATTTGCGCCCAGCCATGCCGCGACGATGTGCCGCGCGGTCTCGGCACCGAGCCCGGTCTTTCCGGAAAAAAGTTGCACCGTGCAGGGCGTCGCAATGCGCTTCATCACGCTTTCAGCATCCGCAAGTGCCGCAGCCCGTCGATGGGCGGATAACTTGTCCGCTTTGGTGAGCAGGATGTGGCAGGTCTTCCCGTAGGGCCTGATCCAATCCAGCAGCCTTAGATCCAATCCGGTGAAAGGCCTGCGGATGTCCATCACCAGTACCACGCCGCGCAAGGACGCTCTACTTATGTAAGCGCTTATTAACCTATCCCAGCGTTCAATCTCGCGCTGTGGCACCGCTGCATAACCGTAACCGGGCAGATCGACAAGACAGTGACGGGTGCCGAGCCGGAAAAAATTAACCGTTTGGGTGCGGCCAGGGCTTTTGCTGGCATGCGCCAGCCCTTTACGGCCCACGATCGCATTTATCGCGCTTGATTTGCCGGAATTCGAACGGCCGGCAAATGCGACTTCCGTGCCGACTTCCTGCGGCATCCCGGTTGCCTCGTACGTCGCGAGCGCGAACTCCGCGCTGCGGAACAATGACATGAGTGCTTGTTTTGCCATCAGAAAGTGGCCGGGTCGACTTGGCTTACTGTACAATACGCACCAGGTCTTGTGCACCCCTCAGGAGCAGGAATGAACTTTCGCCCGGCCGCGACGGCGTTCGCCTGCGCGCTGCTGTCAACCCTGAGCTACGCCCAGGTCGTGAAAGGCGATCCGGCCAAGGCGCAGCCCATTGTGTCGCAGGTCTGCGCCGCTTGCCATGGCGTAGATGGCAACAGCGTGCTTCCGGTCAATCCCAGCCTCGCCGCGCAGCACCCCGAATACACGCTCAAGCAACTGCTCAATTTCAAGCCGCGCAACGGCAAGCCCGCGGAGCGCGCCAGTCCGGTGATGGCCGGTATGGTGGCGAACCTGGCGCCGGACGACATGGCTAACCTCGCGGCCTATTTCGCGCGGCAGAAGGCGAATCCGAGAGCGGCAAGCGATCCCGACCTGGTGAAGCTGGGACGGGAGATCTATCGCGGAGGCATTCTCACGAAGAACGTCGCCGCGTGCGCGGCCTGCCATTCGCCCAACGGCTCCGGCATACCGGCTCAATATCCGCGACTTGCCGGTCAGCACGCCGGGTACATCGAATCGCAGCTCAAAGCTTTTCGCACCGGCGATCGCGCCAATGACGCCAACGGCATGATGCGGTCGGTCGCGGCGAGGTTGTCCGATGTGGAAATCAGGGCGCTCGCGGAATACGTTTCCGGCTTGCGCTGATGTTTCAGAGCCCTCCGTGAGAACGATCATTTTTACTGCTGCGCTGCTGGCGCTCTTGGTGGTTCCTGGCGCACCGGCACGTGCGGAACACCAAGGTGCTGAGACTTCCGAAGTGCGTGCTGCTCCGCAAGCCGAAGCGACTGCGGAGGACTCCGCGTACGACAGACGGCTCAGGCGAGCGCGGGCGGAGCACGAGGCACGGCGGGCCGAAGCCGCTGCGCGCCGGGAGGCCGAACAGGGCCGGCAGAGAGAATTGAGCACGTTTCAGGGAAGCGTGTCGGGACTCTCGCGGCGTGAGAGCTATCTGCAACACGAGCTGTACTGGGCGCAGCGCGAATTCGATTCCATTTCACGCGACCCGGCGGACGTATCAGCCATGGCCCGCCGCAGCAGCGTAGAGCGGGAGCTTCGTGACATCCGCAGCCAGTACGATACGACCGGGGGCCTCCGTCAAGGCGCGATGCGGCAGCTCGATTCGCTTCGCGTGCGCTGACCGTCAGAGCACAACGTCCGCAAGCGAACCGAAGGCGCTGCGCGCGGCAGCGATCGTTTTATCGATTTCTTCTTCGCCGTGCGCAACCGAGATGAATCCGGCCTCGAACGCCGAGGGTGCGAGGTATACGCCGCCGGCCAGCATGGCGTGAAAAAACCGCTTGAACGCGTCCACGTCGCATTGCATCACTTCTTCGTAGGTGGCGGGCGGCGACGCGCGGAAATAGAATCCGAACATGCCGCCTACGTGCTGCGCCGAAAAGCGCGTGCCGCACGCACGCGCAGCTTCCGCGACGCCATCACACAGACGCCGCGCAGCATTCGCTATCCTCTCGTAGAACCCCGGTTCCTGGGCGAGTTTCAGCGTGGCGAGTCCGGCTGCTACCGCAACCGGATTGCCCGATAGCGTGCCTGCCTGGTACACCGGGCCGAGGGGCGCTATGCAGCGCATGATTTCTCGCCGCCCGCCGCATGCGCCCACCGGCATGCCGCCGCCTATGACCTTGCCCAGCGTCGTCACATCGGGCTTGATGTGGTAAAGCGCCTGCGCGCCGCCGAGCCCGACGCGAAACCCGGTCATCACCTCGTCGAAGATCAGCACTGCGCCGTTGCGCGTGCAAAGCTCGCGCGCAGTCTCCAGGAATTGCGCGCGCGGCGCGACGAGATTCATGTTGCCCGCGACGGGTTCCACGATGACGCCGGCAATGCTTTGTCCGTCCTGCGCGAAGGCCTGCTCCAGGCCTTCCACATCGTTGTAGCGAAGCACCGTCGTGTTCGCCGCGGTCTCGGCCGGCACGCCGGCTGAACTCGGCTGGCCGAGCGTCAGTGCGCCGGAACCTGCTTTGACCAGCAGCGCATCGGCGTGACCGTGATAGCAGCCCTCGAACTTGACGATGCGCGAACGTTGCGTGTAGCCGCGCGCGAGCCGGATCGCAGTCATCGTCGCTTCGGTGCCGGAACTGACGAGTCGCACCGATTCCATGGACGGCACCAGACGGCACAGGAGTTCGGCCAGCTCCACTTCGAGCTCGGTCGGTGCACCAAAGCTCAATCCGCGTCCGGCGGCCTGCTCCACGGCCTTCAGCACCTCGGGATGGGCGTGGCCCACGATAAGCGGGCCCCAGGAACCGACATAATCTATGTAGGCATGGCCGTCGGCGTCCCAGACGTAAGCGCCTTTGCCGCGCTGTAAAAAGAGCGGCGTGCCGCCGACTCCCGTGAAAGCGCGAACTGGAGAGTTCACTCCGCCGGGGATCGACAACTCGGCGCGTTGAAACAATTTCAGGCTGCGTTTCGTGCTCATCTCAAAAGTTCAGGCAAAGAGGCGGCTGAGGTGAGCCGCGGCGGCGCGGACATCCGGTGCACAGAAGAGGGCCGATATCACGGCGATGCTGTCCGCCCCCGCGGCCACGATCTGAGCGGCGTTGGTTCGATTGATGCCGCCGATTGCCACGACTGGAAGATCGAATTCCTGCCTGGCCTGCTGCAGCAATTGCAGGGGCGCTCTTACCGCGCCGGGTTTCACCTCCGAGGGAAAAAAACTGCCGAAGGCAACATAGGTTGCACCGGCGCGGTACGCCGCATGCGCACGCGCCAACTCGTTATAGCACGAGGCCCCTACCATTGCCTGTGCCCCGAGCCGCGCGCGCGCCTCCGCGATGTCGCCGTCTTCGCGCCCTAGGTGCACGCCGTCCGCCCCGATCGCCGCGGCAAGTTCGGTGTGGTCGTTGATGATCAATGGGGCACCGTGCCTGCGACACAGGGCGAGCAGCGCGCGCGCCTGCCTCGTGTGCACCTCGGACCCTGCACTCTTGTTGCGGTACTGGACAAGGCGGGCGCCACCCTCCAGCGCTGCCTCCACTTTCTCGAGCAGCGGCCCGTCGTGCAGTCCGTCGGGCGTCACTGCATAGAGTCCGCTAATCCGGTGCGTCATTCTCGTGTCGGTGAGCGCGCTCGGCGTCGTCGTCGTCCGCTTTTGTGTCGGCGCGCTCGTCTTCACGGGCCCAGAACAGGCGATCGGGAATGTGCTGTCCCATGCCCGGGCGGAACGCCGACTTCAGCGTCTGCCAGGTGTACTCCTGCGCGTCGCGCACCGCTTCCCCGATGGCGAGGCCGTTGGCGATCGTGGCGGCGATTGCGGAAGCGAGCGTGCAGCCCGAGCCGTGATAGGTGCCCGTCAGGCGCTGCCACGAATCGCTGCGCATGACACCTTCCTCGTTGTAGAGCGTGTTGACGACCTGGGGCGTGTTCTCATGGGTACCGGTGATCAACACGTACTCGCATCCTGTCGTGATCAGCCGGCGCGCGCACTCCGCGAGTCCGGGGTGGTCGTTCTCATCCGAGTCGTCTGCGGCGAGCCTTCGCGCTTCAAGGCTGTTCGGCGTGATGATCGTGCTCTGCGGGATGAGCAGCTCACGCATGGCACCTATCATTTCCTCCGTCGCCAGTTCGTCGCCGCGACCGGAGGCGAGCACCGGATCGAGCACAAGCGGCACCTCGGGATAATCCGAGACCACTTCGGCGATCGCCGCGATGGCTTCCACGCTGCCCAGCAAGCCGATCTTGAACGCTGCCACCGGCATGTCTTCGAGCACGCAGCGCGCCTGGTCGGCTACCCATTCCGGATCGATCGCATAGACGTCCTCCACGCCCATCGTGTCCTGCACGGTGATCGCAGTGACGCACGACAGCGGATGGCACCCCATGCTGGACAGCGTCATGATGTCAGCCTGAATGCCGGCGCCGCCGCTGGGATCGGTGGCCGCGAACACGAGAACGACGGGCGGTAGATCAGGCATGGAGAAAAAGCCTGCGTGGGCAGGGCCGACTCGGACGGCCCGCGAGGAATATCGTTTAAAATGCGATTCTAGCCAAATTCGCAGCCGATATCACGGAACATGACGACGGACACCAAGGTCTACAAGACCTACATGTGCTTGATCTGCGGCTTCATCTACGACGAAGCCGCCGGGCTCCCCGACGAAGGGATTGCGCCCGGAACGCGCTGGGAAGACGTGCCGATGAACTGGACATGCCCGGAATGCGGGGCGCGCAAGGAGGATTTCGAGATGGTGGAAGTATGAGGATACTGCACACCATGATCCGCGTCGGCAATCTCGAGCGCTCGATTGCCTTCTACACGAACGTGCTCGGAATGAAACTCCTGCGCCGCGCCGACTACCCGGGTGGCCGCTTCACCAACGCCTTCGTCGGCTATGACGACGAGTCGCGTGCTGCGGTGCTTGAGTTGACTCACAACTGGGATACGACGAGCTACGATCCGGGCACCGGTTTCGGCCACGTTGCCATTGAAGTCGAAGATGCGCACGCCGCCTGTGAGGCGGTGAAGAAGCAGGGCGGCAAGGTCACACGCGAAGCCGGGCCGATGAAGCACGGCACGACGGTCATCGCGTTCGTCGAAGACCCCGACGGTTACAAGATCGAGTTCGTGCAGCGCAAGGCGGCGTAGCGGTTTTGCCTCAGCGGGCGGGACGTGAAGCGAGATAGCGCGCCGCCCTCACGAAATCTTCCACCGGGAGTTGCTCCGCTCGCGCGCCGGGATCGATTCCGAGCGCGGTGAAATCGCCTGCATCGAAGTAATCCGCGAGGGCGTTGCGCAGCGTCTTGCGCCGCTGCGTGAACGCGCTTGCAACGAGCCGGGCAAGCAGGCGCTCGTCGCACGGCGGTGTCGATGCGCGGCGTGGTGTCAGCCGCACTATCGCGGACGCCACTTTCGGCGGCGGGCGAAAAGCATCGGCCGGCACGTCGAGCAGTTGGTCCACGGCGAAACGGTATTGAAGCATGACGGTAAGGCGGCCGTAATCCCGGGTGCCAGGTGTTGCGACGATGCGTGTGACGACCTCCTTCTGCAGCATGGCGTGCATGTCGTGGAGGCCCGAAGCCTGGTCGGCAAGGTGAAAGAGCAGCGGCGTCGAGATGTAGTACGGCAGATTGCCGACGACGCGCAATCCCGGGCCGAGCGCCGCAACGTCGAATTGCAGCGCATCGGCCTCATGTACCGTGAGCCGCTCCGCCGGGAAGGTGCGCTTGAGGTGCGCGACGAGATCGCGATCGATCTCGACCACATGCAGGTGATCGACCGCAGCCAGCAAGGGCCGCGTCAACGCGCCGAGGCCCGGGCCGATCTCCAGCATCCGGTCGTGCGTCCGCGGCCGAATGGCCGCGATGATTTCCGCGATGATCTGCTCGTCGACCAGAAAATGCTGGCCGAAGCGCTTACGTGGCCGGTGCTGCACGTGCGCGGCCCGCCAGGTTGGCAGCGAGCCTGACGGCCGCGACCAGACTGCCGGCGTCAGCCCTGCCGGTAGCCGCGAGATCGAGCGCAGTGCCGTGGTCCACCGATGTGCGTATGATCGGAAGCCCGAGCGTTACGTTCACGCCCCCGCCGAAGCTCGCATATTTCAGAACCGGCAGACCCTGGTCGTGGTACATCGCGAGCACACAGTCGCACGCTTTCAATCGCTGCGGCTGGAACAGGGTATCGGCCGGTACCGGACCGGTGATGTCATAGCCTTCGCTGCGCAGTTTATCGAGCACCGGAATGATAACGTCGATCTCTTCACGCCCCAGATGTCCGCTTTCCCCGGCATGGGGATTGAGCCCCGCGACCAGCATCCGGGGTTTCGCTATCGCAAAGCGGTTTGCCAGATCGCGCCGCAGGATGCGCAGCACGGCTTCAAGTCCGTCGCGCGAAATGCTGGCGGCCACGTCTTTCAGCGCGAGGTGCGTCGTGGCGAGCGCGACCCGCATGCCACCCCCGACCAGCATCATGACGACGCGCTCGACCCCGGTTCGCTGCGCCAGAAACTCCGTGTGACCGGTGAACGCAAACCCGGCGTCGTTGATCACGGCCTTGTGCACTGGCGCGGTTGCCATCGCATCGAACATGCCCGCCATGCAGCCGTCGGCGGCAATTTCCAGGCTGCGCAGCACGGCGGCGCTGTTGGCGGAATCCGGCCGTCCCGCGACCGCAGGCGTGGCGAGCGGGACATGAAGGACGGAAATTTGCCCGCGGCGGACCGCCACAGATTCGCGGCCCGAAAACTCTATGCATCGCACAGTGAGACGCAGAGCCCGCGCGCGCGCCTCGAGAAGCGCCCGATCGGCAATCACGACAAAAGACAGCGGCAGTGCGATGCCGGCCAAGGCAAGGCACAGGTCCGGCCCGATGCCGGCAGGCTCGCCGGCGGTGATCGCCACGAGGCGGCGTGCGGCCCGGGTCGCTTTCTCCGATGGGCGCCTGCTACGCGGGCGCCCTGCCGCGCCGGATTTCACGATGCCTCAGCGCTCTTCCGTGCGCAGCTCGATATAGGCGCGGTCGCGCAGCTGCCGAACCCATTCCTGGTACGCTTCGTCCGACTTGCGCGCTCGCAGCGCCTGCCGTGCGGCGAGCCGTTGCCGCTCCTTGGACATGTCCTCGCTGCGGCGCTCCAGCACCTGAATCAGGTGCCACCCGAATTGCGTCTGCACTGGAGGGCTGACTTCGGCGGGTTTGAGCACGTTCATCGCCCGCTCGAACTCGGGCACGGTATCCCCGGGCGAGAGCCATCCGAGATCGCCGCCGCGGTTGGCGCTCGCATCTTCCGAATGCGCCCGTGCAAGCGCCGCGAACTCGGCCTTGTTCTCGAGGCGCTCTTTGAGCCCCAGCAGGCGGTTGCGCGCCTCGTTTTCGGAGACGAGCTCGTTGGTCTTTACCAGGATGTGCCGGGCGTGCGTCTGCTGCACGATTACCGGGGCGCCCCCGCCGCGCCTTTCGTTCAATCGCAGGATGTGAAAGCCGTTGGCGCTGCGCAGTATCGGACTGAGTTCCCCGGTCCGCAGGGGCCGCAGCGCGTCGGTGAACAGGGTGGGCAGCCGGGACGCCTGCCGCCATCCCATGGCGCCGCCCTGCAGCGCATCCGGCGCATCGGAGAACGCGACCGCCACCTGGCGGAAATCCGCGCCGCCCTTCAGCTGCGCGTACGCCTTTTCTACGCGCTCGCGCCGCGCCTGGATCTGTTCCGGGCTGGCGTTCTCGGGAACCACGACCAGTATGTGCGAGACGTTGTAGTCGTCGTCCACGTCGGAGCGCTGCTGCTGGCTCAGGAAATTGTCGATCTCGCCGTCGGTCACGACGATCTTGTTGTCCACTTCGCGCTCGCGCAGCCGGGTGATCACGATTTCACTCCGGATGTCCTCGCGAAACTTGCTGAACGGCACGCCGTCTTTCTCCAGAACCTGCCGCAACTGCTGCGGGCTCAATTTGTTTTCCTGCGCGATGCGCCCGATGGCGCGGTCGAGTTCGACATCATCCACACGCAGCCCGGTCTCTTTCGCGAACTGAAGCTGCACGCGGTCGGTCACCATGCGCTCGAGCAACTGGCGCTCGAGCGCGTCCCGGGGCGGCATGGGTGTGCCCTGCTCGCGCAGCTGTCTGATGGCGAGCTTGACGCGCTCCTCCAGCTCGTTGCGCGTGATGACCTCATCGTTCACCACCGCCGCGATGCGATCGAGCACGACGATTTTCGGCGGCGGCTTCTGCTGCGCCACGGCGCAGAACGGCAAGGCCGCGACTACGCACGCCAGAACGATCGTGCAATGTACGATAGCGCGCCGCAGCTTACTCGCGCCTACCATGAGCTCGATGCGCGCATCCGCGCGTCCGTGGTCGGACGGTCCGGTGTCCTAGGGGCGTATGTCACGTGGGTCCTGCCTCACATAGCCTGCGATGTTGCTGCGGAGTATATCCAGCGGGTTGGTTCCCAGGCGCGACACGCCGTTGAGTTCGAGTTGCAGGAAGATGGATGTGGAAGCCTGCTGAATCGCCGTGGCGAAGCGATGGGCAACTGCGCGGAATACCCAGCAGCCGCCATTGTATTCGAAGCCGGCCAATCCTTCGAGCATGCGCCGGTCGAGCAGCGAATAGTTCCAGCGGGCGAGGACGGTCCATTGCGGCGTGACCGGCCACTGCGCGGATATGTCGGTCTGGCGGACCGAGCCCGCAGTGCTGCGATAGACCAGATTGAGCACCCTGCCCGGCTGTGGCTGGTAGCGCGTGCCGACGTTGAACCGCTGGGTCTGCGATAGGTCGGTGTTGTACTGCCAGCCCGCCTCGGCCACCCAATGCCGCGCGACCGTGCCGCTCAGCGCGGCGAGCAGATCGGAACTGGAACTTTCACTGGAGCGGACCGGCACGCCGGGCACGAAGACCTGCTGCGACTGGAAATAATAGCGCTGCGCGAGACCGACGCGCACGCGCTCGATGCCGGTCTCGGCGTTCACGAAGCGGGACGCCACGCCCAGCGTAATCTGGTTCGCATCGTTGATCCGGTCGTGCCCGCTGAACTGGTTCTCCGCGTAGATGGTCGCGAGGTTGATGTCCCGCTGCGCGGTGTCGAAGATCGGGATCCGGCTCTGGTCGCGATGCGGGATGTAGACATAGTAGAGCCGGGGTTCGAGCGTCTGGATGAAGCGCTGACCGGCGATGTGCGTGTTGCGCTCGAAGGTGAGCCCGGCGTCGGTGGTGAAAATCGGCAGCACGCGCGTCGCGTCGGGCAGGGCAGTGGTGCTGTTGTCGAGCAGGTAATGGGAGAAATGCGTGCCGATCTTGGGCGTGACGTAGGCGTACGCGGTCTGCAGCGGCAGGCTGAAGCTGGGATATGCCACCAGCCGTCTGCCGTTGACCAGCGTCGGGTGGTTGAAGTCCACGTACTGCCCCTGCAGGTCGAAATCCGTGCGCAGAAGGTCCCAGTTCTGCGCGACGAACGTGATCTGCGGCTGGCGGTTGTAGGGGGGCGTGATCGGCGCCAGCGGATCGGCCTGCAGCGTCTGCCAGCGCTGCACGTGAGCCGTCAGCCCGTAGATCCCGGTCTGTCCCCAATGTCCTCCGCGAGACAGTATGCCTTCGCGCGGCAGCAGAACCTGCGAGGTGAGCGCGATGCGCGTGGAGAGATCGGTGAAGTAGGTATTGTCCGAGACCTTCTGCAGGTTGAGCGCCCCCAGCCAGCCGTAAGGCAACGCTTGCTGGTGGCGCACGAACATCGCGTAACGCTCCTCGTCGTTCTTCTGCCGGTCCCCGGGCAACAGCTCCAGGCGCATCTCTCCGCTGTAATTCGGCTGGAGATACCGGAACTCATTGTTGAGCTGCAGCCCGCGCTTGGTCAGCAGCCGCGGTGACAGGGTGTAATCGAGGTTGGGCGCGATGTTCCAATAATAGGGAACGGTCACTTCCACGCCGCTGCGCGAGGAGCTGCCGAGGTGAGGCGTGAGAAATCCCGACTTGCGTTGCTGATGGAGCGGAAAGGTGAGGTACGGCGAGTAAAAGATCGTCCGGTCCATGAATACGATGCTGGCGTCCCGCGCAGTGCCGACATCGCGCTCCTTGTCGATGTCGAGCTTTGCGCTGCGGATGAACCAGTCGTCCTTGCCGGGCTCGCAGGTCGTGTATTCCGCCTGTTCCGCGCTGTAGCGCTTCGGCCCCTGAAAGAGCAGCCGTTCCGCGCGCCCGCGGGCATCCGCGTCGCTGAAGCGCGTCTTCGCGGAAGGCTTCGCCGTCGCGGGCTGCGGGTCGGCCGTGAAAGTATAGCGCGGCTTCTCCATGTAGCCGCGATCGGTGCCGAGGTTGTAGTGCAGCCTGTCACCTTCGACGGTATCGCCGCCCTGCTCCAGCTTGACATTGCCCGCCGCCCTGATCTGCTCCGACGGCTGCTCGTAGCGCATCCAGTCGGCGAAGACTGATTGGCCGCCGCGCCGCAGCTTCACGTTGCCTTCCGCTTCGAGCTCCTTTTCACCGATGCCGCGCAGGCGATCGGCTTCGAGAAAAACGGGGAGCTTGTCGGGGTCTGCGGGCGGCGCAAGGCCGAGCGCGCGCTGGGGCTTGAGTTGAAGTCCTTCCTGGGCTGCTGCCGCGACCGGAAGCGCACAAGAGACGGCAAGGGTGATGCGTATTATTGGCAGCTTGTGCATCGTGGGGAACGACAGTGAGATGCTAAAATCGCACAAAATCTCCGTTTAGGCAATTGATTGCAGACTGCTTCCGATCACCGCCTCGCGCTCGTGCAGCAGTGGGCGGCCGCGCAGCTCCGCACCGATTCGCTTTCGCTCGCTCCCGCCTCCGAAGACGCCAGTTTTCGCCGGTATTTCCGGGTCGGCTGCGACGGCCGCACCTGGATCGTGATGGACGCGCCGCCGGCGCGCGAAGACTGCCGCCCGTTCATACGCGTTGCCGCGCTGATGCGCGCGGCGGGACTCCACGTGCCCGAGGTGCTGGCGCAGGACGTGCAGCGCGGCCTGCTCCTGCTGACCGACCTCGGCGCAACGACGTATCTCAAGGCCCTCAACGACGACAACGCCGATCGCCTGTTCGCCGACGCCACAGCGGCGCTGGTTACATTGCAGAGCGCAAGCCGCCCGGGTCGTTTGCCTCCTTATGACAGCGATCTTCTCAAGCGGGAAATCTCGCTTTTTCCCGACTGGTATCTCGAGCGCCACCTGGGGGTAAGGCCCGACCCGGAGTCGCGCGCAATACTTGAGGCGATCGGAACGCGCCTCGTTGCATGCGCGCTGGCGCAGCCGCAGGTCTACGTGCACCGCGATTACATGCCGCGCAACCTCATGCTGAGCGATCCCAGTCCGGGCATTCTCGATTTCCAGGATGCGGTGTTCGGGCCCATCACCTACGACGTCGTCTCGCTTTTTCGTGACGCCTTCATCAGCTGGGACGAGGCGCGGGTGCGAGAGTGGGTCGCGCGCTACTGGGAGGCAGCGAAGCATGCCGGGCTGCCGGTGCATCCCGAATTCAGTGCGTTCTATCACGACTTCGAATGGATGGGGCTGCAGCGCCATCTCAAGGTGCTCGGCATTTTCGCGCGCATCCATTACCGGGACGGCAAGCCGGGCTATCTCGAGGATACGCCACGTTTCGTGCGCTACGCCCGCGCGGTGTGCGCGCGGTACGCGGAACTCGCGCCCATGCTCAAGCTGTTCGACCACATCGAGCGGCACGCGCCCGATAAACGCGCCTCACCGGCATGAAGGCGATGATTCTTGCGGCCGGACGCGGCGAGCGCATGCGGCCCGCCACCGACCGCATTCCGAAGCCGCTGCTGCCGGTGGCGGGAAAACCCCTCATCGTCTGGTTGCTGGAGCGACTCGTGCGAGCCGGCATCGCCGAACTGGTGGTGAACGTATCGCATCTCGGTGCGATGATAGAAGACGCGTTGGGCGACGGCGCCGCGCTCAACGCGCGCATCGCGTACTCACGCGAAGCCGAGGCACTCGAAACAGCGGGCGGCATCGCGGCCGCCTTGCCGTTGCTGGGCGAGGCGCCCTTCCTGGTCGTCAACGGCGACATCCATACCGACTTCGACTTCGCGCGGCTCATTCCGCGCGCGAGTGCGCTGACACCGGAAGGCGCGCTTGCGCATCTCGTGCTTGTGGATAACCCATCGCATCATCCGCGCGGCGATTTCAGCCTCGAGGAAGGGTTCATTTCTGTGGGCGTTGAACAGCGCCTTACCTTCAGCGGCATCGGCGCGTATCACCCGCGGCTGTTCGCGGGTCTCCGGCCGGGACAGAAATATCAGCTCGTCACGCTGCTGCGCGAGCCTATCGCCGCCCGCAGGGTGAGCGGCGAGCACTACGGCGGCAGATGGATCGACGTCGGGACACCCGAGCGTCTGGCGGCGGTGGACCGCTTGCTGCGGCGCGACTGACGCGCTTGCCCGGGACGCCGCAACGCCGTTAAATAGCCGGTTTAGAGACGTTTTCCGTGATCGACCTGTCCGTATTTCGCCATCGTCGCGGTGAGCTTGCGCGCCGGATGGGCGAGGGCGTTGCCATCCTGCCTACTGCACCGGAGCGCGTGCGCAATCGTGACGCACACTATCCCTACCGCTTCGACAGCTATTTCTATTACCTCACGGGATTCCGCGAGCCGGAGGCGGTCCTGGTGGTGATCGCGGGCCGGGAGCCGAAGAGCATCCTGTTCTGCCGGGAAAAAGACCCCGACAAGGAGATCTGGGACGGCTTCCGCTATGGACCGGAGGCGGCACGCAGCCACTTCGGATTCGACGAGGCCCGCCCGATCGGCGAGCTGGACGGGGAGATGCCCTCGTTGCTGGCCGACCAGCCGGCCCTTTACTGCCATCTCGGCGCGGACAGCGGCTGGGATGCCCGCATCCTGGGATGGGTCAACACGGTGCGTGAGCGCGTGCGCAGCGGCGTGTCGGCGCCGCACGATGTTCGCGATGTGCACCTGCTGCTGGACGAGATGCGGCTGACCAAGGACGCCGCCGAGCTGACCACGATGCGTCGAGCGGCGCAGATCTCAGCCGGTGCGCACCGCCGCGCGATGCGGGTGGTGCGGCCCGGATCGCGCGAGCACGAGATCGAGGCCGAGCTGATGCACGAATTCCGCCGCCACGGAGCGCAGGCGCCCGCCTATACGCCCATAGTCGCCGGGGGCGCGCGCGCGTGCGTCCTGCACTACGTTGAGAACGACGCCGAGCTGCACGACGGCGATCTGCTGCTGATCGATGCCGGCTGCGAGTTGGACGGCTATGCATCCGACATCACCCGCACTTTCCCGGTCAACGGGCGCTTCAGCGGCGCGCAGCGGGCGGTCTACGAGCTGGTGCTTGCCGCGCAGGCAGCGGCGATCGCAGCCGTCAAGGCGGGCGCTTCATGGATGGCTCCGCACGAGGCGGCGGTGAACGTCCTCGCCCGCGGCATGATCGATCTCGGGCTGCTTCGCGGCACGGTGGCGGAGGCGCTGGAAAAGGAGACGTACAAGAAGTACTACATGCATCGCACCGGCCACTGGCTGGGGCTCGACGTGCACGACGCCGGCGGCTATCGCCGCGACGGGCAGTGGCGAGCGCTGGAGCCCGGCATGGTGCTCACCGTGGAGCCAGGGTGCTACATACGGGGCGATGCGGGCGTCCCGGAGCGGTTTGCCGGCATCGGCATCCGGATCGAAGACGACGTGCTGGTGACGGCATCAGGATGCGAGGTGCTGACGCGCGAGGCGCCGAAGGCCATCGCCGAGATCGAGACGCTGATGCGGCATCGCGATGGCTGAGTCCACGGACATCGCGATCGTGGGCGGCGGGCCGGTGGGCATGGCGCTTGCCCTGGCCCTCGCCGACAGCGCCTATCGCGTGACCCTTTTCGAATCCCGTCAGCGTAGCGCGCCTGTGAGCGACCCGCGGCCGCTTGCGCTTTCTTATGGCAGCCGGCTTTTGCTGGAGCGCCTGGCAGTATGGCACGCGCTGGAGGCCTGCTCGACCCCGATCGAGCGCATCCATGTCTCGCAGCAGGGTGGCTTCGGGCGGGTCGAGATGACGGCTGCTCAGGCGGCGCTGCCGGCGCTGGGTTACGTCGTCGATTATGCACGGCTGCACGCGGCGCTCAGGCAGGCGGGTGAGCTACGCGGGCGGCACGAGATTCGTCATGCCGAAGTGAAGGCGGTGCACTCCGGTCTGGATATCGCGACAGTCGTTTTCGATGGTCCACAGCCGGATCCAACGATCGCGGCAAAGCTCGTCGTCATCGCCGACGGCGGCTTGCGTAACGCGGCTGCGACGAGAGTGATCGACTACGGGCAGGCTGCAGTCGTCGTCATGGTGAAGCCGGAGATTCCTCACCGTAACACGGCCTTCGAGCGGTTCACCGCGTCAGGACCGTTGGGGTTGCTGCCGAGCGGGGCCGATATCGCACTGGTATGGAGCATGGACTCCGCTGCGGCGCGCGCCTGTACGGAGGAGCCCGAAGGCGCCTTTCTCGAGCGCCTGCACCAGGCATTCGGCAGGCTGGGTGTTTTTACCGTGACCGGGTCGCGATCCTGCTTTCCGCTGTCTTTGCGGTACGCGGGCAGTCCGGGACCGCGCACCATTGCCATCGGCAACGCGGCACAGACGCTGCATCCTGTCGCCGGTCAGGGTTTCAATCTCGGCCTGCGCGATGCGTGGGAACTGGCGGAACGCGTGCAGGATGCAGCGCCCGGCCTGTTGGGTAGCGCCGCGATGCTTTCCGGTTACCGCAGGCGCCGCCGGCTCGATCGCGGGGGCGGCATCGGATTCACCGATGCGCTGGTCAGAATATTCTCGAACGACTTTCCGCCGCTCAGGCTCGCGCGCGGCCTCGGTCTCGCGGCGCTGGACGCGCTGCCGCCCGCCAAGGATTTCGTAATACGCCGCATGACGTTCGGCGCGCGCGGATAAGACGCGCGAGGCGGCGCGCTCGAATTTTGGTACGCGTGTTGAATTAGCGCTCACTTTTTTGTTCGGCCGCGCGTTTCGCGCGCAACCGGGTGTACGTTCTTCGCAACATGACGCGCACAAACCGGGCGGCGCGCTTTTCTTGCGCGGAGCCTGCCTTTAGAATGAACGCCTTTTCCGAAAAAATCCTTCAATGCTTATCGGGCCCTACCGGCTCCGGAACAATCTCGTGGTCGCGCCGATGGCGGGCGTGACCGACCGGCCGTTTCGCCAGCTGTGCAAGCGCATGGGCGCGGGACTGGCGGTCTCCGAGATGGTGGCGAGCAACTCGCTGCTGTGGGGATCCGAAAAAACGCGGCGGCGCGCCAATCACGACGGCGAGGTGGAGCCGATTTCGGTGCAGATCGCCGGGGCGGAACCGAAGATGATGGCGGACGCCGCGCGCTACAACGTCGATCAGGGCGCGCAGATCATCGACATCAACATGGGTTGTCCGGCGAAGAAGGTGTGCAACGTGATGGCCGGCTCCGCGCTGCTGCGCGATGAGCCGCTGGTGGGGCGCATCATCGACGCCGTGGTGGCGGCGGTCGAGGTGCCGGTCACGCTCAAGATACGCACGGGATGGGACAGGGAGCGGCGCAACGCGCGCGCGGTGGCGAAGATCGCGGAGAACGCCGGCATACGCGCGCTTGCCGTTCACGGACGCACGCGCGCGTGCGGCTTCTCGGGCAACGCCGAATACGACACCATCGCCGCCGTCAAGTCCGACGTTTCCATTCCCGTCATCGCGAACGGCGATATCGATACCCCTGAGCGCGCGAAGGAGGTACTGCTTTACACGCGGGCCGATGCCGTCATGATAGGCCGGGCGGCGCAGGGGCGACCGTGGATGTTCGGCGAGATCGATCACTACCTCCGGACCGGTGAGCGCCTGCCGCCGCCGGAGGTCACCGAAATTCACCAGGTGCTGATGGCGCATCTCGAGGCGCTCTACGATTTCTACGGCGAGGGCACCGGCGTGCGCGTGGCGCGCAAGCACATCTCGTGGTACACCAAGGGACTCGCCGGCTCAGCGGCGTTTCGCCACCACATGAATCAGTTGCAGACCGCCAGCGGGCAGCGCGAGGCGGTTGACCGTTATTTCGGCCAGCTCGCCGCCCGGGGGCGCTATTTGACCTATACCGAGGAACTTGCGGCATGATCAACGAGAACGAAATGGCGCGCATGGTGCGCAAAGCCATCGACGGCTACTTCAGGGATCTGGACGGAGAAAAGGCGTGCGGGGTATACGACATGGTGATCCACTGCGTCGAAAAACCGCTGCTCGAATCGGTGCTCCACCGCGTCAAGGGCAATCAGACCCATGCCGCCGAGATGCTGGGCATCAATCGCAACACCTTGCGCAAGAAGATCAAGGTACACGGCATCAAATTCTAGGACGATGTACAGGGGAAGCGGCGGTTCGGGGACATGAAGGCCTCATGATCTCCGAAGACCGCCCGCGGTGAGATGACCACCATCAAGCAGGCGCTGATCAGCGTCTCCGACAAGACGGGAATCGTCGAATTCGCGCGCGCGCTCGCCTCCTTCAGGGTCACCCTGCTTTCCACCGGAGGTACGGCGGCGCTCCTTCGCAAAGCCAACATCCCCGTCACGGAAGTTGCCGATTACACCGGCTTCGCGGAAATGCTGGATGGCCGGGTGAAGACGCTGCATCCCCGGATACACGCGGGCATCCTCGCGCGCCGCGACCTGCCCGATCACACCGAAGCGCTGAAAGCAGCGGGCATCCCGCCCATCGACCTGGTGGTGGTCAACCTCTATCCGTTCGCCCTAACGGTGGGCCGCGCGGAATGCACGCTCGCCGAGGCGCTCGAGAACATCGATATCGGCGGGCC